>JAZFWG010000391.1:0-4921 GCA_036448135.1 Alphaproteobacteria bacterium | reverse complement strand
GGGATGGTACTGGACCGAGAACACCGGCTTGCCGGTGACCCGCAGGCCTTCGAGGGTGCCGTCG
Source organism: Alphaproteobacteria bacterium (assembly GCA_036448135.1). Lineage (GTDB taxonomy): Bacteria > Pseudomonadota > Alphaproteobacteria > SMXQ01 > SMXQ01 > JAZFWG01. Next base: position 4,857 of record JAZFWG010000391.1, on the reverse strand, counting down.
AACAGCGACCGGTGGGTGATCTCGACGCCTGTGGGGAGATCGTCCGAGACCACGAAGCCGTGGTTCTGGCTGGTGATCTCGACCTTGCCGGTGCCTAAGTCCTTGACCGGATGGTTGGCGCCGCGGTGGCCGATCTCCATCTTGGCGGTGGCGGCGCCCAAGGCGCGGGCGAGCAACTGGTGGCCGAGGCAGATGCCGAATATGGGAACGCCGGTGGCCAACAGCGTCTTGATCACCGGCACCGCGTAGGCGCCGGTTGCCGCCGGGTCGCCGGGGCCGTTCGAAAGAAATATACCGTCAGGGGCATGGCCCAATATGTCGGAGGCCGAGGCTGTGGCCGGCACCACGGTGACGCGGCAGCCGGCGCCTGCGAGGCAACGCAGAATATTGCGCTTGGCGCCGAAATCCATCGCCACCACATGGTGGGCGCGCGCAGAAGCGGCGTCATCAAGCGCGCCATAACCCCCAAGGCCGTCAAGCCCAAGTCCCCAGTCCCAGCCGGCCTCGCGCCAGGAATAGCTTTGCCGGCAGGTCACCTCCCGGGCCAAGTCCATGCCCTCGAGCCCGGGCCAGGCCTGGGCCATGGCCGCCAGCGCCGCCGCATCCAAGGCGCCTGCGCGCCTCGCCGCGGTGGGGGCATGGCAGATCGCCGCGGTGGGCGCGCCGGTGGTCTGGCCCAACTCACGGATGCGCCGGGTCAGCGCCCTGGTGTCGACGCCGCTGATGCCGATCAGGCCATGGGATTTGAGCCAGGGCCCAAGATGCTGGGCCGCGCGCCAGCTCGACGGCTCGTTGATGGCGGTACGCAGCACCACGCCGCGGGCGGCCGGCGTCATGGTTTCGATGTCGTCCGGGTTGGTGCCGACATTGCCGATGTGGGGAAAGGTGAAGGTGATGATCTGGCCGGCATAGGAGGGGTCGGTGAGGATTTCCTGATAGCCGGTCATCGAGGTGTTGAAACAGACCTCGCCCACCGCGGTGCCGGTGGCGCCCAAGCCATGGCCCCAGAACACGCTGCCGTCGGCCAGCACCAACGCCGCGGTGACGCCCTCGGGACGCGCATGGCGGCGCGTCGACGCGGACGTTGAGGCGGCTCTCGTCTTCAACGGCGGTTCCTCAGGATCGTTGCCCGGATGAAGCGGGCAGTCGGTTTCAAGACCTCACGGCTGGACCCGCCCGACACCTTACAATGGACGACAAACAAAAGCACCGGCCAAACGAAAACACCGGTTGGCATGTACCTTACATGCCATTGCCAACTTGACGGCGGGGGGCCGAGCTTAGATAAGCAAATACCGGGCCGCCGTCAAGTCCAATGACTAATGAAAGATACTTTATTTTCAACATGTTACAAATTATTCGAAGTTTGCCATTTGAGGTGAATTCCTGTAACGTCTTGCGCTTCCGGCAACTGATACCGACATCGCAATGCTACGTGCCGAGATTACCGAAGCGCTGAAGTCCGCCATGAAAGAGCAGGACAAGCGGGCGACTTCGACGTTGCGCCTGATTCTTGCCGCCCTCAAGGACCGCGACATCGCGGCGCGCGGCAAGGCCGGCAATGATGGCATCTCCGATGAGGAGATCCTCGAAATGCTGCAGAAGATGGTCAAGCAGCGCCATGACAGCATCAAGCTTTACCAACAGGGTGATCGCCCCGATCTGGTCCAGGAAGAGACCGAAGAGATCGAGATCATCCGGCGCTTCCTGCCCAAGCAGTTGAGCGAAGAAGAGATGGCCGCCGCCATTCAATCGGTTGTCGATAAGCTTGGCGCCACCAATATCAAGGATATGGGCCGGACCATGGCGGCGCTCAAAGGCAGCTATGCCGGCAGGATGGATTTCGCCAAGGCCAGCGCCCTGGTCAAACAGCATCTCGGCGCGGGCGGTTAGCGCAACTCCTTGCCAAGGTCGAGTTGCCCAGTTGGGTTGAGTTTTATAAAATCATAACGGCGTCGATGGCTTTCGCACCTGAATTCTTAGACGATATCCGCAACCGGCTGTCCCTTGCCGATGCCATCGGGCGCAAGGTCAAGCTCATCAAGCGCGGCCGGGAGTTTCAGGCGCTCTGCCCCTTCCATCAGGAGAAGACCCCGTCCTTCACAGTCGTCGAGGACAAGGGCTTCTTCCATTGTTTCGGCTGTGGCGCCCATGGCGATGTCATCGGCTTCGTCATGCGCACCGACCATATGTCCTTCCCCGAGGCGGTGGAGCGCCTGGCGTCCGAGGCCGGCCTCGCCATCCCCGAGACCTCGCCCGCCGACCGCCAGCGCGCCCAGGCGCAACGCACCCTCTATTCCGCCACCGAGGCGGCTTGCGTCTGGTTCGAATCCCAACTCCACGCCGGCGCCGGCGCGGCGGCGCTCAGCTATCTCCAGGGCCGTGGCTTCGATGACGACACCATCGCCCGGTTTCGTCTTGGCTTCGCGCCGGGGAGCCGCGGCGCCTTGAAATCGGCGCTTGGCGGCGACGGCGGCATTCCCGAAGCGCTTCTGATCGAAGCCGGTCTGTTGATCAAACCCGATGACGGCCGGCCGGCCTATGACCGCTTCCGCGGCCGGGTGATCTTTCCCATCTGTGACCGCCGCGGCCGTCCCATCGCCTTCGGCGGCCGCATCCTGGGCGATGGCGAGCCCAAATATCTGAACTCGCCGGAGACGCCGCTGTTCCACAAGGGCCAGGTGCTTTATGGCCTGGCCCAGGCCCTCTCCCCGGCGCGGGAATCCGGAACCCTGGTGGTCACCGAAGGCTATACCGACGTCATTGCGCTGAATGTGGGCGGCATCGCCTCGGTGGCGCCGCTGGGCACCGCTATCACCGAATCCCAGATCCGCGAACTGTGGCGCGTGGTTGCCGAACCGGTGCTGTGCTTCGACGGCGACCGTGCCGGCGCCGACGCGGCGGGCCGGGCGGCGGTGCGCGCGCTGCCGTTGCTGACGCCGGGGAAATCGCTCGGTTTCGTCAACCTGCCAAAGGGCGAGGATCCCGACAGCCTGTTGGCCAAACACGGGCCGAAGATGCTGACCGACCTGGTGGCCAAGGCGCGGCCCTTGGCCCGGATGATCTGGGATATGGAGACCGCGGGGAAATCCGCCGATACCCCGGAACGGATCGCCGAGATCGATCACAAACTCAAGGCCCGGGCGTTTTCCATCGCCGACCGCGCGGTGCAGAAGGAATATCTCGATCACTTCCGCAACCAGGTCTGGGCCGATCTGAAGGGCGGCCGGCGCGGCCAAGCCGGGAGCGGAAAAGGATCAAGGTCGCATCAGCAGGGGCAGATTCACCAGAAAATCCCCCTCAGCCGGCCCGCTCCCCTGGGCGCCGGCCCCGCGGGCAGCGCCACCCGGCGCGAACAAGTGCTGGTCGCCACTGTGCTCAACCATCCAGGCATTCTGAGCTTCATTGCCGAGGAGTTCACCACCCTCGAGATCGCCACCCACGATCTTGGCGGTCTGCGCCAGGCCATCCTGGATATCATGGCGTCCAACACCGACCTTGACGCCGGGGGCTTGAAACGCCATCTGACACAGCAGGGCTTTTCACAACACCTCAAGCGGTTGTGCGATCCAGGCGGCGATGTTCTTGATTGGTTCTCATTACCCAATGCAGATTCCGGCGACGCCCTTACGGGCTGGCGCCATGTGGCAGCGCGGCATCGGCGCCAAGGCCCGTTGCAGGCCGAACTGGCGGCGGCGGCGGCGGCTTTGGCCCGGGACCAGGTGACGGAGGATGATTGGGCCCGGTTCCAGGCCCTGAAACGGCTGATGGACGAAGGCGAGGGTGACGAGGCGGAGTTGGAGCATTTCGGCGCCGCATCGGGGCGCCCCGACATGGTTTGAGCCCAAAACCTTGTGTTTGGATTGGTTTTATTAATTTTAATCGTGGATGATGGTTTGCTGAGGGTGACTGCGCAGAAAACCGGAATCCGTGTCTTCCAGAGTGGGGATTGAAGGATTTTCGATGGCTACGAAAACTGCGACGACGACGGAAGTTGAGGAAACCCAGGACGTGGCGCCGGAGGGTCCGGTGATTGATTCCATGGGCGCCGCCATCAAGAAGATGGTGGCCAAGGGCAAGGAGCAGGGTTTCATCACCTGCGACGAGCTGAACGCCGCCCTGACCCAGGCCCAGTCTTCTTCCGAACAGATCGAGGACACCATGACGATGCTCTCGGAAATGGGGATCAACGTGGTCGATGGCGAGGACAGCGAGGAGTCCTCGAACCAGGTCGCGACCACCAATGGCGCCGCCACCCCCCCCGCCACCACCAAAAAGGCCGATGACGAGGATTTTGGCCGCACCGATGATCCGGTGCGCATGTATCTGCGTGAGATGGGAAGCGTCGAACTGTTGTCCCGCGAAGGCGAGATCGAGATCGCCAAGCGCATCGAGGCCGGCCGCGAGAAGATGAGCGGCGGCATCTGCGAATCACCCCTGACCCTGCAGGCGATCCTGGAATGGCGCGATGCGCTTAGGGATGATGTCTTGTTGTTGCGCGATGTCATCGACCTCGACGCCACCTATGGCGGCGGGCCCGATGCCGTTAACAAGAACGCCGCGGCCAAAGCCGAAGCCGGAAACGGCGCCGACGCTTCGGAAAAGCCTGAAGCCGGAAACGGCGCCGACGCTTCGGAAAAGGCCAAGGCGGAAGCCGGAAACGGCGCGGACACCGAAAATAAGGACTCCGGCGACGATGAAGAGGACGACGATGAGGATCCCGGCCTGTCCTTGGCGGCGATGGAAGAAAAGCTCAAGCCCCAGGTGTTGGCGGGTTTCGACACCATCGCCAAGACCTACAAGCGACTCCAGAAGCTTCAGGAAACGCGCCTGACGGCGACACGACGTGGCCAGGCC
>JAZFWG010000390.1:0-3141 GCA_036448135.1 Alphaproteobacteria bacterium | reverse complement strand
ACATGCCTTTTTGGTAACTCACCCTGCGGCGGCTCCGGCAGGGTCGAATGAGTTGGCTTGTAGGCGGGGCTGGAATAGTAATAGAAGCCACAGCGCAAAATTTGGGCCCGGACGTGAACAAGATCATAAATTCCCTGATTGGCGCGCCCATCGAGCGTTTGGAAGACCAGCGCTTCCTGCGTGGCCGCGGTACATTCGTCGGCGACCTCCTTGCCGACGACATGCTCCATGCGGTGATCCTGCGCAGCGCCCTGGCCCACGGCCGTATCACCTCCATCGACGCCGCCCGCGCCCTGGCCCTGGCCGGTGTTCGGGTCGTGCTGACGGCCGGGGATCTTGGCGACGTCGTCCCGAAGATCCCAATCCGGCTGGGGGCGCAGCCGTCCCTCAAGGACTACGAACAACCGGTCATGGCCGAGACCAAGGTCCGCTATGTCGGCGAGCCGGTTGCGGTGGTCATCGCCGAGACCGCCGCGCTTGCCGAAGACGCGATGGAGCTGATCGATGTGACTATCGAGCCGCTACCCGCAATTGTCGATTGCGACCAGGCACTAAGCGGCGAGGCGCTGCTGTTCGAAGAGACCCGCACCAACCACCCCGCCATGTTGTCGGCCATCAAAGGCGACGCCGAGGCCGCCTTCAAGGGCGCGCATTATACCCGACGCGAGAGCCTTCGCGTTCAGCGCCACTCGGCCATGCCGATGGAATCTCGCGGGCTGGTCGCCGAGTGGGATGCCGCCGCGGACACCATGATTGTGTATGGCGCTGCCAAGGTCCCATTCCACAACAAGCGCATTCTTGCTGGGCTCATGAACCTGCCCGAGGACTCCGTGACATTGATCGAAAACGATGTCGGCGGCGGCTTTGGCGTGCGCGGCGAGTTCTATCCGGAGGATTTCCTGATCCCGTTCGCGGCACGCCAGCTGGGCCGTACCGTCAAGTGGCAGGAAGACCGCCGCGAACACATGTTGGCGACCAATCACGCCCGCGAGGCGGAGTGTGATCTCGAAATCGCCTGCGACCGCGACGGCCGCGTTATCGCCTTGCGGGGCCAGGCCTGGGTCGATACCGGCGCCTATATCCGTACAACGGGGCCCGTGCCCCCACGCAACATCGCTCAGATGCTGTCCGGCCCCTACAGGATCGATCACATCCATATGGATGTCGGAATCCTGGTCACCAACAAGACGCCGAGCGGCACCTATCGCGGGCCCGGCCGATTCGAGGCCGATTTCTTCAGGGAAAGGCTTTTCGACCTTGCCGCCAAGGACCTCGGCATCGATCGCGTCGAGTTCCGGCGCCGCAACCTGGTGCGTGAGGTGGACATGCCCTGGCCGTTGGCCACCGTCATGCCCATGAATCTGGGCAGCGAATGCGACAGCGGCGATTACGCGATCACTCTCGACCGATGCCTGGGTGAGTTCGATTGGCCCGACAAGGCCAAGCTCGCGGGCAAATTCCTGGACGGGCGATTTCACGGCATCGCCATCGGTTGCTATTTGGAGGGCACGGGCTCGGGCGAGGAACACGCGCGCCTGGCACTCGAGAGCGACGGCTCGGTTTCGGTGTCCGTCGGTTCGTCCTCGGTGGGCCAGGGGGTGGAGACCGTGTTCGCCCAGATCACCTGCGACGCGCTCGAACTGCCGCTGGACCAGATTCGCGGCGTCGGCCACGGATCGACCAATCTATTGACGGATGGCGGCGGCTCATTCAGTTCGCGGTCCATCGTGATGGCGGGCTCGGCGCTGGTCGAGGCCGCCGAAAAACTCAAAACCGAGATCCGCGAGGCCGCCGCTGCCAAGCTGGGCTGCCGCGCCGCCGACATCGATATCACCGACGGAAAAGCCCTGGCCCCGGGCGGCGAGGCGGTGGCATTTGGTTCCCTGGCAAAGGAGATATCGGCCGTCGACGCCACCTATTCCAATCCGAAGCGCACTTACAGTTACGGCGCCCACGCCGTCCATGTCGCGGTCGACCCCGGCACCGGCGGGGTCAGAGTGCTCGACTACGTGGCGGTGGAGGACGTCGGACGCATCATCAACCCGCTCACCCTGCACGGTCAGTGCACCGGCGCCATCGTACAGGGCCTGGGCGGCGCGCTGCTCGAACACCTGGTCTACGATGGTAATGGCCAACTGCTCACCGGGACCTTTGCCGATTATCTGCTGCCCACGGCGTCTGATTTTCCTTCCATCCGGGTGTTCGCCCTGGAAGACAAGCCGGCCCCCGGCAATCCCCTGGGCGCCAAAGGCGCGGGCGAGGGCGGAATTATTCCCACCGGCGGCGTTATCGCCAACGCGGTCGCCAATGCGCTGTCGTCGATGGGTGTCGAGCCCCTCGCGCTGCCGCTTTCCCCGCCCAGGGTCTGGGAACTGATCAGGGCCGCGAAGGGCTAGGGTCCGTACTCATAAAGGGTTGTGGCGCTGGCGGCGGCCCTCAGGGTTTCTCAATGTGCGCGTCGCGCCGGTTGTAGAGGTCTTCATCGGCATAGCCCATGGTGTCGGGCTTGCCCTGGCCTAGCATGACTTGGAAGTACACCGCCTCCAGGCTCCGGTTCTCATAGCCGTGAATGACACCCGCCGGGCACGAGACACAGTCCCAGGGACCGAGGCGGGTCCATAACCGTGCGCCGCTCTCGTCCTCGATGAACACATCGAGAAAACCCTGCAGCACGAAGAAGCATTCCTCAATCTCATGGGTGTGGGCGGCGTTCCCTTGGCCCGGCTTGACGAACATGATGGACAGGGTGAAGTTACTGGCCGGGATCACAGTCGGATCATCGTGTTTGCCCGAACCGCCGGCACCGATAAAACGGTGTTGGGCACGCTTGAAACCCTCGGTCTTCGCGTCCTCGAAGGCGGCCCAATCGGGAACCTTGTCTTTGAAGCGTCCGACACCGCGAGCCATGATATCGGCGAGCGGAACGTCGACGAGTTCCGGCGGAAGCGGGTGGCGGGCGACGGTCATGTCTGTCGTTCCTTTGGCTTGGTTAACCACATAAGACGCACCCTAGTGCATTATCCGATCAAGGCCCATATTCTCGGTGGCGACAACGGCAGCTCAAAAGGCTCGACGCCGAAATCGGCCAATGCCGCGGCGACGGCGTTGGCGATCACGCCACCGACCGGGATGATCTCTCCC
>JAZFWG010000389.1:0-2327 GCA_036448135.1 Alphaproteobacteria bacterium | reverse complement strand
ACTGCGTAAGAAAAACCCCGCCGATGGGCCGGGCCTAATGCACCTCCGCGTCGTCAGGCCGTTCCTCTGACAGCAATTCCTCTATCGCCTTCACGATCCTGAGCCACACCGCGCGGCCCTCCATGTCGCCGGCCTCCATAAGCTCGTCAGCGCGCATGGCCGCTTCAATGTCGGCTGCGTCGCCATGCTGCTTGATAAGCTCATTGGCGGAACGGTAGATGTCGAGGTCGGAGGTCATCGGTTGCCGTGCCATCATGGCCGCCCATCAATCCTCCTACGCTTCAGGAAGCCACTTTCGTCGCGCCAGTCTCTTACATTGCGGGCAAATGCGCTCACCTAGCCAGTCGCTCATAAACAGCTTGCGGCACTTCAGGCACCGACGCTGCTTGCTCTCGTGCTCGCGTTCAGGCTTTGGGCTCAGTTTGCTACGCGCGGCGCAATCATGCTTCAAGAAAGCGGCTTTCAAAACAGTTTCATCCCGAGCGCGTGGTGGCGTATCCGCAGCGGCGACATTCCACCTTCTGCACTTGGCCACCCGCGCCAAAGGCGGTTACCACCTCAATGAGGCGGTAGTCGTGGAAGCCGAACCAGCAGAGAAGGCGGCCAATCGAGTTCAGCATCCTGTCACGGCTTTTCTCCACGGTCCGAACTCCTAAAGCCAACGGTCATTTCAGGTGGGATCGTTTGCTGTCGGGACAGTAACACAAAACCCAGCGCTTCTCTCCGGCTCCAGAGTAGCTTCCAGAACGCATTGCCCGATCTATATGCGGTAATTTTCCAGGGGCTTCTATACCGAAAATTTCGCCACCAATGATTTGCCAAGGTCTCTCAGGCCTGGCCCCATTGACACATACCGGCGTGGCGCCGAGACTTCACCAACGCCGGCAAGCGCCGGGCCGTCCTCGATCCGCCGAAAGACGACGAGCGATCGAAACCCGTGGAGAAACGCCATGTGCGACAATCGGCTCAGGGCACACTATCTGAAAGAGTGGATGGCCGAGGTCCGCGCCATGGTCGCTGAATGGTGGCGTCAAAGGGACTCGACGGCGTCCATCCCGGGTTTCCAGAGTGCTCTGGAAGTCCCGGAAAGGGAAGATGACACCTCACCGGTCGAGAACCCACCTTGACGGACCCGAGGCGCACCCCGGGCTTCGATGTCCGCTTGGGGGCAATGAACGCCGTGCGGCGGCGTCTGGTGGCGGCCGGGCTGGCGTTGGCCGTGGCTCTGGCGGCGGCCTCTGTCCCGGCGGCGGCCCAGGACAAGGCGGCCCAGGACCAGGCGGCCCAGGACAAGGCGGACAGATACGTCGGTTACTACTACCCCAAGCCGGCGGCGATTGAGACCTACAAGGCGCGGGCGGCGGTCTTGCCGGGGGCGAACCGGAAAAGGCGCATCGCCTTCATCGTCGCCGTCGTCAATGAGCGGCTGCAGCGGCCCTATCCACCGACCTATTCCCTGTTCGCCAAGGGTGGCCGGGCGCGGAAGCTGATCATCGTCGGCAACCTGCCCGGACGGTTGAACACCATCTACCGGGTCCGCGCCTTGCTCGCCACCATGACCTCGGTGGCGCGCACCCTGCCGATCTTCCGCCAACACGGCGTCGAGGACGATTTTACCTTCCTCGATCTCATGAAGATGCTGGGCTTCGAATCCGTCACCGTAAGCGACGGCGAAAGCTTCACCCACCAGATCATCTTGCGGTGACATGAAGGCGCCGGGGCGGGATAACGATTAAGCCGGCGGGCCGGCGTCCTCGGCCTCCCAGGCGGCGGGGCCGGCGGCGTCCCCGGCGTTTGCCTGGCGTTGCTCGTGCCAGCCCATGGTCTTGAGCAGCGTCGCCAGGGTGATCGATTTCAGCGTCGCCACGGCGATCCCGTCGATCTCGCCCAGCACGCGGGCGAGCGCGCGGCCGATTTCGGTATCCTCTCCCGGCCCCTGGCGTCGGCGGTCCCCGGTGACGATGTCGCCGAACAGATCGATGACGTCGTAGAGCGAGGTGCGCCTGGCGTTGCCCGAGAAGCGGTAGCCGCCGCCGGCGCCCCGGACCGCTTCGACCAGGCCGGCGCGCCCCAAATCGCGGAGCACCTTGGCCAGGTGGTTGGCCGAAATGCCGTGGCGATCGGCGATCTCGGTGGCCGATATCTGGCGCCCCGGATCGCGCGCCAACTCGAGGACCGCGAGCAGCGCGAACAGGGTGGCTTTCTGCAGTTTCATCGCCTCACGCCTTCATCTTCACGTCAACCCCATCTCGAGCTGGATGAAGGGCCCGCCCATCATCCCCTGGGAACGGAAGAACGCCATATTCAGCGCGTCGTCGCGCGCCAGC
>JAZFWG010000388.1:0-8273 GCA_036448135.1 Alphaproteobacteria bacterium | reverse complement strand
AGCAAGTTCTAAATAAGCTGGATGTGTGACCATTGTTATTACTCTGTAGAACTCCATGTCCTTAACTACCAAGAGGATGGGTCAAAGTCCAAGGTATGTCAAGAATTTTACAAGAGCACCTCGTTGACATCGAGGGGGTCACTGGTTCAATCCCAGTATCGCCCACCATTTTTCGGCGAAGCCGAAAATCCCCCGGAGGGATTAAAGCCGGAATTTGCCTGAGGCAAGTTCGATCCCCGGGAGGGTTTTTGATGCCGACCGGCGATGGCCCGGATTCCGAGCCGGGATGGGCAAGCCCTTGAATTTCCCATGTTAATTTCCGGGCGGTCATGGCCGGCGTTGATGGCCTTCCTGGGCTGAAACCGGAACACCATTCTTTAACAATCGCTCAATCATGTTTTGCTAGGTTTTCGCTATAAGTGTCCGGAATCTGTCTGAAGGGTCGACCGTGTCGATAATGCAGATCGCGACAACCTGTAAGCGCTTCGTGCCCATGAAGCTCATGGGCCTGTTGACTCGCGCGCGTCCCGAGACGGATGACCCCAGCGAAGAGGATATCTCCTCCGAAGGGGAGGCCCTTTCTGATGAGGAGAAACCCGATATCCCGCTTCGGGTCCGCTTCGAGGCATGGTGGGAAGGCGAAGACGTCGAAGACATCCTGGCGAAGCACCAAGAGCGGCTCGGCGGCACCGATAACGATGGCGTCGCCGGAACTCGGACGGTGGGGAATGATAGGCAAGGTGGTGGTCGGGCCTCTGATGCAGCCCAAGCTGCCAACAAAATGGTTGAGGTCGATGAGTCCGACGGCATTTGGTCTAAGTGGCGCATCGACGTGTCGGAAATGGTGTGGGGAAAGGGCTTCACCTCATACGGTGGCGGTAATCATGCCATCAAGACGGTCCAGCCCTATAACATCACATCGGCCATGACGCTCCTGGTTCTCGGCGCCGGCCTCGGCGGCCCCGCGCGCGCCATCGCCGCCAAGTTCGACGCCTGGGTGATCGGTCTCGAACGTTCGCAATTGCTGGCCAAGGCGGGGATGCTGCAGTCGGTGAATGCCGGCATGTCGAAGAAGGCGCCGATCAACTATGCCGACTTCGAAAAGCTGGAATTCAAGGAGAATTCGTTCAACTGCGTCTATGCCAAGGAGGCCCTGTATAACGTCGAAAACAAGGAGGGCCTGTTGGAAGGCTTACACAAGGCCCTGAGACGCGATGGTCCGCTCTTGATTACCGATTACATGATAGGCGAGGGCGCCGAGGATTCGGCGGAATTGGCCGCGTGGATAGAGTCCGAGCCGCTTCAGCCCCATCTGTGGACCCGGGAACAGACCGAAAATACCCTTCGCCAACTGATGTTCGACGTCCGTATCGTCGAGGATGTCACCGACATCCACCGCCAGAATATTCACCAGGCCTGGGCAAAATATGTCAATAAACAGGCCGAAAGCGGCATCCCGTCAAAGCTGCGCACCATCGTCGATGCCGAGGCCGAACGCTGGACCCGCCTCGTCGCCGCCCTGGACAGCGGCGGATTGCGTCTTATTCGGATTTGCGGCTTGAAGAAGGTGTGATCACGGGCCCACAAGGGCACCGGTTGACAGCGCCGTTCCAGGCGCTTATTTTCCGCCCTTCCCGCGCTGGGAGCCCTATTGCGGGCCCTTAACCGCCCTTGAGAGAGCATTGTTATGAAAGTCGTCAATTCCTTGAAGTCGGTCAAACGCCGGGACAAGAACTGCCGGGTGGTGCGCCGCCGCGGCCGTGTCTATGTCATCAACAAGCGCAATCCCCGCTTCAAGGCGCGCCAGGGCTGACGGCACCGCCTCCCCCGGGGGCCCATTCTTTCTGATCATATGATAATAGCCGATGCCCCCGGCTCACGGGGTGGCGTCGGTCAAGCACGTGGCTTAGCCATCGACCTCGGTGACGCGAAGGATGTTGGTGGTTCCCTTGGTGCCGAAGGGAACCCCCGCAGTCACCACCAGTCGCTGGCCACGTTTGGCGAAGCCCTGCTGATGGCAGGCGCGCGCCGCCTTTAGCACCATGTCGGTAAAGGTCTTGACGTCGGCGGTGTGGACCGCATGGACCCCCCAGGCCAGAACCATGCGCCGGGCCGTGTGGACGTTGGCTGTCAGGCATAGGATCGGCACGTCCGGGCGCTCGCGGGCGGTGCGGAGCGTCGTCGATCCCGACATGGTGAAGGTCACGATCGCCGCCGCCGAAACCGTGTGCGCCGCTTGGCGCGCCGCCGCGGTGATGGCGTCCTGGACCGTGGATTCGGGCGCCGGGTGATCGGCATCCATGAGCCTGCGGTAGTGAGGGTCGCGCTCCACCCGTTTGATGATGCGGTCCATCATGGCCACGGATTCCACCGGATAATCCCCGGTGGCGGATTCCGCCGACAGCATCACCGCATCGGCGCCGTCATAGACCGCGGTGGCGACGTCCGAGGCCTCGGCCCGGGTTGGCGCCGGGGCGTGGACCATGGATTCAAGCATCTGTGTCGCCACCACCACGGGCTTGCCCGCCAGCCGGCAGGCCCGCACCACTTGTTTCTGCAGGCTCGGCACGTCTTCCGGCGCCATCTCGACACCGAGATCACCGCGGGCGACCATGACCGCGTCCGACAGCTTGATGATGTCGTCGAGATGGATTATGGCCGACGGCTTCTCGAGCTTGGCTATCAGAAGCGCGCGGCCTTTCACCAGCTCGCGGGCCTCGGCCACGTCCTGGGGCTTCTGGATGAAGGAGAGCCCGATCCAGTCGACCCCGCATTTGAGGCCGAAGCGGAGATCCTTGATGTCCTTCTCGGTCATAGACGCCACCGGCAGCACCGTGTTGGGCACATTCACACCCTTGCGGTCGGAAAGCTCGCCGCCGGTGATGATTCGGGTCTCGGCGTAGGTCTTGCCGCACTTAATGACCCGAAGACGCACCTTGCCGTCGTCGAGCAGGAGTTCCTGCTTCGGCGCCAGGCAGGCGAAGACCTCCGGGTGCGGCAGCGGCGCGCGCTCGTGATCGCCCGGTTTGTCCGCGAGATCGAGGCGGAAGCGGGAGCCCGCCTTCAGGGTCACCGGTCCGTCGGCGAAGCTGCCGAGACGCAGCTTGGGTCCTTGCAGGTCCATGAGGATGCAGATCGGGCGGTCGTACTGCTTCTCCAGATCGCGGATGGCTTTGATGGTGCGGGCATGGTCGGCGCGGGTGCCATGGCTGAAGTTGAGGCGAAAGACGTCGGCGCCTTTCTTGAACAGGGATTCGATGATCTTGGGATCTGAACTGGCCGGGCCCAACGTGGCCACGATCTTGGCGTTTCTGCGGCGTCGCATGGGACTAGGGTGTGGACTCATAAAGGGTTTATGAAAGGGGGTACTGAGCGCGAAAAGCGCCGCAGTGTCCACCACTTCAAGCTTCTCGCAACGACGTCCGGTCTTGATCCCTGGGCCGTCCCTACGGGATTTGCCGGGATTGGACCGGTTCCGCGTCGCTCGTCCCTGAATATACCTGGGAATATGCCCAGCATGTCCTGCGTCCGCGCTCCTAAAACCGGGTCAATCCTGGCAAACCAGCGCCGCAACCCTTTATGAGTCCACACCCTAGCTTAGCGTCTGTTTGCCGTGGCTGCCAGTGTCTCTTTGTTGAAGCATCCGCAACGCGTGATTGAAACCGGTCCGCCGCCGCCGCTATAGTCACCTGTTACTTTTCGGCGGCTTCGAGTTCATAGGAAGAGTTCAGCCATGGATATGCCCAAGCCGGATGAATCCGTTCTCAACCGCCGTGATGGCATCATCGCGGCGCTCGGCGAGCTTCTGCCGGGCGATGCGGTGATCACCGATCGTGACGAGCTTCGGGTCTATGAATGCGACGGCCTCACGGCCTATCGCCAGCTGCCGATGATCGTGGCGCTGCCGGCGACGGTGGATCAGGTCTCGCGGGTGCTGCGCTATTGCTTTGAGAACCGCATCAAGGTGGTGCCCCGTGGCGCCGGGACGTCGCTATCGGGCGGCGCCCTGCCGCTGGCCGACGGCATCACCCTGGGGCTTGCCAAGTTCAACCGCATCCTCGAGATCGATTACGGCAACCGCTTAGTCGTTGCCCAGCCCGGGGTGACCAATCTCGCCATCACCGATGCGGTCGCCGATCACGGCTTCTATTATGCGCCCGATCCGTCGAGCCAGATCGCCTGCACCATCGGCGGCAATGTCGCCGAGAATTCGGGCGGCGTCCATTGCCTCAAATACGGCCTGACCACCAACAACTTGCTCGGTGTCGAGCTGGTGCTGATCAATGGCGAGGTCATCCGCCTTGGCGGCAAGCATCTCGATGCCGGCGGCTATGATCTCCTCGGCGTCGTCACCGGGTCGGAAGGATTGCTCGGGGTCATCACCGAGGTCACGGTGCGCATCCTGCCCACCCCGCCGGCGGCGCGGGCACTCTTGATCGGCTTCGGCTCGTGTGAAGCCGCCGCGTCCTGCGTTTCCGCGGTCATCGGCGCCGGCATCATCCCGGCGGGGATGGAAATGATGGACGCGCCCGCCATCCGCGCCGCCGAGGATTTCGTCCAGGCCGGTTATCCCCTCGATGTCGAGGCGCTGCTCATCATCGAGCTCGACGGCACCGCTTTCGAAGTCGACCAATTGGTCGACAGCATCGAAGCCATCGCCCGGGACAATGGCGCGAGCTCGGTGCGCGCCAGCGCCGACGAGGAAGAGCGCCTTAAATTCTGGGCCGGGCGCAAGTCGGCGTTCCCCGCGGTGGGGCGCATATCGCCGGACTATTACTGCATGGACGGCACCATTCCCCGTCATCGATTGCCCGAGGTTCTGGGCCGCATCGCCAAGCTTTCCAGCCAATACGGCCTTGGCGTCGCCAATGTCTTCCATGCCGGGGACGGCAATCTCCATCCCCTGATCCTCTACGACGCCAACAAGGGCGATGAGCTTGAAAGGGCCGAGGCCTTCGGCGCCGAGATCCTCAAGCTTTGTGTCGAGGTCGGCGGCGTGCTGACCGGGGAACACGGCGTCGGCGTCGAAAAGCGCGACCTCATGGGCACCATGTTCACTGAAGACGACCTCAAGCACCAGCAGCGCCTCAAATGCGCCTTCGATGACAGGGGCTTGCTCAATCCCGGCAAGGTGTTCCCGATCCTGCACCGCTGCGCCGAGCTCGGGCGCATCCACGTTCATCGCGGCAGGCTTCCCCACCCAGACCTGCCCCGGTTTTGACGGGCGTGGGCGAAGAGGATCCGATGGATAAGGCGCTGACACCCGACAGTCCGGACCAGGTGCTGGACGCCGTTGCCCAGGCCCTGGACCAGGGTCGGCCACTGGAGGTCCTCGGCAGTGGCAGCAAACGCACCCTGGGCCGGCCAATGTATGGGGCGCAGCCGCTGGTGCTTTCGCATCTTGAAGGGATCACGTCCTATGAGCCCGAAGAGCTGGTGATGTCCGCCCATGCCGGCACCGGTCTCGATGTAATCACGGCGACGATCCGCGAGCACGGCCAGCACCTGGCCTTCGAGCCTCCGGATTTGGCGGCCCTGTTGGGGACGCCCAACACCGCCACCATCGGCGGCGTCTTCGCCTGCAACCTGTCCGGTTCACGCCGCATCAAGGCCGGGGCGGCCCGGGATCATTTGCTGGGGGCGAGCGCCGTCAGCGGCCGCGCCGAGGCCTTTAAATGCGGCGGCCGGGTGGTGAAGAACGTCACCGGCTACGATATGTGCAAGCTGTTGACGGGGTCCTACGGCACCCTGGCGGTGATGACCGAGGTCACCTTCAGGACCCTGCCGGCCCCCGCCGAGGCCCACACCGTGCTGATCCGCGGCCTCGATGACAAGGCCGCGATCATTGCCATGACCCGGGCGCTGGCGGGCCCGTGGGAGGTCTCTGGCGCCGCCCATCTGCCCCGGGCGGTGGCGGCGGCATCGAGGGTGGCGGAACTCGCCGATGGCGGCGCCGCGACGCTCTTGCGGGTCGAGGGGCCAAAGCCCTCGGCCGCCGACCGCGCAAAAGGGCTGGGTGAAGGGCTCGGCGATCTCGGCACCATCACCGGGATCAAAGGCGATGACGCCCTGGTGGTTTGGCGCGAGATCGGCGACGCCGCATTTTTTGCTGGTGGCGATGGACGGCAATTGTGGCGGCTGTCCCTGCCGCCGAGCGCCGGCGCCGAGGTCGTCGACGTGCTCACCATTACCCAGGAATGCCGGGCTTTCTATGATTGGGGCGGTGGGTTGGTGTGGCTCGAACTTTTGGACCCGGCAAGCGCGAGCCCGGATGCGGTGCGTGCCGCCGTCGCCGCCAGCGGCGGCCACGCCACCCTGATCCGCGCCGATGCCGAAACCCGATCAAAGGTCGCGGTGTTTCAGCCCCAGCCGGAGCCGCTCGCCCGGCTCACGGCGCGCATCAAGGAGAATTTCGACCCCAAGGGCATCCTCAACCCTGGCCACATGTATGACGGGGTGTGAACGCTATGCAGACCAATTTCACTCTGGCGCAATTGGGGGACCCGGAGCTTAGGGTCACGGAACAGGCACTGCGCGCCTGCGTCCATTGCGGTTTCTGCATCGCCACCTGCCCGACCTATGTGCTGCTCGGCGATGAGCTCGACAGCCCGCGCGGGCGCATCTATCTGATCAAGGACATGCTGGAACGGGACACCGCCCCGTCGCCTGCGGTGGTCCGCCATCTCGACCGGTGCTTGTCGTGCCTTGCTTGTGTCACCGCATGTCCGTCGGGGGTGGACTACCGCCAAGTCATCGATCATGGCCGCCGTTATGTGGAGGACACAACCCGGCGTCCCATCGCCGAACGCCTCAAGCGCGCGTTCCTGGCCCTGGTGCTGCCGAGCCCGGTTCGCTTCCTGATTGCCCTCAACCTGGCGCGTCTGGCCCGGCCGTTCCGGCGTTTCCTGCCGGCGGCAATGGGGCGGTTGGCGGCGGCGGTGCCGGCCAGGGTGCCGGTGTTGATCCCGCCGCTTTCACCCACCCAGGCGCGGCGCATCGGCCCCCGCATCCGCGCCCGCATCATCCCCGAGGCCAGGATCTTTCCCGCCGAAGGACACCAGTTGCGGCGCGTCGCCCTGGTTCCCGGATGTGTCCAGCGCCTTCTGGCGCCCACCATCAATTCGGCCACGATCCGTCTTTTGACCCGCCACGGCTGCGAGGTGGTGGTGCCCAGGGCCGCCGGCTGTTGTGGTGCCGTTGCCCAGCATCTCGGCCGCCGCAGGGACGCGGAGTCCACGATGCGCGGCAACATCAAAGCCTATATGGACGAGATCAACGGGCGCGGGCTCGATGCCATCCTGCACAACGCGTCGGGCTGCGGCACCATGATGAAGGATTATGGCGCGATCCTGGCCCACGACCCGGACTGGTTGCGCCCAGCGAAGCGTATATCCGAACTGACCAGCGACATCAGCACCTTCCTGGTCGGGTTGGGGTTGATCTCAAGCTTCGCCCGCATCAAGGACATGAACCTGGCCACGCCCGAGGGCGTCCAAGACCTCAAGGTGGCATACCACTCGCCCTGCTCCATGCACCACGGCCAGAAGGTGTCAGAAGAGCCCATGGCATTGTTGCGCGCCGCCGGGTTCGATGTCCGCGAGGCACCCGAGAACGGCATGTGCTGTGGCGCCGCCGGCACCTATGGCCTGTTGCAGCCTGAACTCTCCACTCGGCTTGGCGACCGCAAGGCGAGGAAAATCGAATCCGTGGACCCGGTCATCATAGCCACCGGAAACATGGGTTGTGGTATCCAGATCAGCGCCGCAACCGAGGTTCCGGTGGTCCATACGGTCGAACTCCTCGATTGGGCCAGCGGGGGCCCGAAGCCGCCCGGCATGGCCGTTCGCTAGGTTCAAACGGCTAGGCTTTTAGGGGAAATTCGCGCTTTAGCGGGCCTATGTCGGGGAAAAACCGGGTCAAGGGTCAGATTCGGTTAACGCTTTGCCGTCATTGTCCCCGGGAACTCCGGCACGCGCCTTGGTCGTGGCGGCCCTCGAAACCGCCTGAATTAACGCTATATTGTGTCCATGTTCGAAAAGATCGCCGCCATTGTCCCTGAGGCTCCAACGCTCATCAGCGAGGACGACCCGCCGGTGTTCGAAGTGGTCAACGCCGATAGCATGGCCAAGGTCCTTTTGACCTGTGATCATGCCGGGTCCGCCATACCGGCGGCGCTGGAAAATCTTGGCCTCGGGCCCGAGCATTTGGGCCGTCATATCAGTTCCGATATCGGCGTCGGCGAACTTGGCCGTGCCGTTGCCGCCCGCCTCAAC
>JAZFWG010000387.1:0-20250 GCA_036448135.1 Alphaproteobacteria bacterium | reverse complement strand
TCTTGGGCTGCAGCTTCTTCATGGCGCTCATGGACCGGTAGGATTTGTTGGCCAGCGGGAAGAACAGGATCTTGATGATCACCGTCAGCAGCAGGATGGAGAGGCCGAAATTGCCGAGATGGGTGTTGAAAAAATCGAGCGCATAGAAGAACGGCTTGGTCAGGAAATAGAACCAGCCAAAATCGATGGCCAGGTCGAAGCGCTGGATGTCCAGGGTCTTGGCGTAGGAATCGAGGAGTTTGACCTCCTTGGCACCGGTGAAAAGATGGCTCGCCACCGTGATGTTGCCGCCCGGCGCCAGGATTTGGCCCTGGCCCAGCGTGTCCGCCTGGTATCTGTCGCTCTTGCCCTGAAGGCTATGGACGAATCGCGTGGTCACCTTTTCCTTCTGGTCCGGGGCCAGGGCCGCCAGCCAGTATTTGTCGGTGATGCCGATCCAGCCACCGGTGGTGGTGTTCTTGATGGTCTTGGCTTCTTGCAGATCGTCGTAATCGACTTCTTCGAGGGTCCCCTGCAACACACCGATGGGCCCTTCATGGAGGATATAGAAACCAAGGGTCTTGGGCGTGCCGGTGCGTGAGACCAGACCGTAGGGGAACAGCGTCACCGCCGTGTTGCCGCGGTTCTGCACCCGCTGGGTGATGGAGAACATGTAATTATTATCGAGCGAGTAGGTGCGGAAGAAACTGAGACCCTGGCCGTTGTCCCAAGTGAGTGTCACAGGTTTCTCCGATGCCAACACCGACCGGTCGGCGCGCCACAGCGTGGTGGCGTCGGGCAGCTTGACCGCTCTGTTATCGGCGACCCAGCCGAATTCGGCGAAATAGGGCGCCTTGGATCCCACGGGTGCGAACAGGGTGATCGGGGCACTGCCGGGATCTATGGTCTCGAAGTAATCGATCAGGGTCAGATCGTCGAGACGCCCGCCCTTGAGCGCGATCGAGCCCGCAAGCCGGGTGCCGCGAATTTCCAGCCTGGGGCCGGTCTTGACGATGACCGCGGACGGTGGCGTTGCTGGCTGGGGCGCCGTCTGCGGCAATTCCGGACGCGGCGCCGATGATGGCAGCGGTGCCGGGGCCTGAACGCTGGCATCTCCCGGGCGCGGCTCGCGGGCGGGCGCCGCCGGAGGCGCCGCCGTTGCCGGTGGCGTGGTGGTGGGCGTGGTTTGGGCCGCGATTTCCGCCTGGCGCGCCTGTTCGCGTTCCTGCTTCGGCTTCTCATAAAGGAACTGGAATCCGAGCAGGATGGTGACCGAAAACACGATGGCGATGATGAGGTTACGCTGGTCGTTCATGGAAACTGCCTTGTTTTTAACTTCGCGATTGCGGGCGCCGTCAACGGCCCGCTGTCCCATCTTCACCAACCGGCGCCGGGGGCACCGGATCGTATCCGGACCCGCCCCAGGGATGACAGCTGACCAGGCGCACAAGGGCGAGCCAGCCACCCCGGATCACGCCGAAACGGCCGACGGCGTCCAGCGCATAGCGCGAGCAGCTGGGTAAGTAGCGGCAGCTCGGGACGAACAACGGCGAGATCACAAGCTGATAGGCACGAATCAGCCCACGGACGCAAACAGTTCCGGGATTGCGCCTGCGTCTGGGCACGGGATTGCGGGCGGGGGTGTCGATTGATTGCGTCATCTCTAACCTATAATCGGTCCTTGATTTTGTCTTTCACGTCTACGCGCCCGGAGCCATCGCGGTAGGCCTCCAAGTGCTTGAGGGCTGTCGTCAGGTCCTCAACCAGGTCCGGGTAGGACCGTTTGAGGGTCTGGCGCCGGCCGATAATGACATAATCCAGTCGCTCCTTGGCATGGTCCGGTAGGACTTGGTTGGCGGCGGCGCGCAGTCTGCGCCGGGCCCGGTTGCGGGCCACCGCGTTGCCGACCTTGCGGCTTACGGTGAACCCGACATGGAAGCCCGGGGCCCCGGGCTCTGCTTCCGCGCTTTCTTGCGCGCCTCGCCGAGGGGGCCTAGCCGGGTCAACGGCCCGGGCCTGTAAAACCAGGCCAGGGGTCACCCATTTGCGGTTCGCGGCGGCAACCCAGAGGAATTCCCTGCGTTGCTTGAGACGGCCAAGAGCCGACGGCATGGTTCAGGCAGAGAGCCGTTTCCGACCCTTTCGACGGCGGTTGTTCAGGATCCTACGTCCGCCGGGGGTGGCCTTGCGGGCGCGAAAGCCGTGCCGCCGCTTGCGGACAAGGACACTAGGCTGATAGGTGCGTTTCAAGACCGGACTCCGTAGAACGGCTAGTTGGGAACAGGGTCCGGTGTATAAGGTGTGGAGGTGTCGAAGTCAATGTGGATCAGGCTCGGCCGAGGGGTGGGCTCACCTAGTTATGATTAGCCGTGATTGGCAATTTCAGGGCATTAAGATTAGCTAATAGGCGCCAGCCAATCGGGGCCGGCCCGGAAAGTCGTGGCGCCGGAACCCTGATTGACGAAAAGCGCTTTAAAATGCAAGATTTAACCGAGAATGAAAATAATGCTCATGGCCACAACCTGGGCCATACCCTGGACCAGACCCGTGACCAGACCCGTGACAGGAACGGATTGATGCGCCGAGTGTTGCCGTTAATCATACTCGGTGCCGGCTTGGGGGCCTTCTTCGCCCTGGGCTTTGAGCGCTATTTGTCGATCGAGACCCTCAGCGCCCATCGCGGGGACCTATTGGCCTTCGTGGCCGAATTCGGCGTCGTGGCGGTGCTGGCATTCATGGCGTGCTATGCGGCGGCGATCGCCTTTTCGGTGCCGGGGGGGGCATTGATGACGATAACCGCCGGTTTCCTGTTCGGCACCACGCTCGGCACGGTTTATGTGGTCATCGCCGCGACCATCGGCTCCACCGCGCTTTTCCTCGCCGCGCGCACCGCCCTGGGTGACGCCCTGCGCCGGCGCGCCGGGCCGGCCTTGCAGAAGATGGAGGCCGGTTTCCAGGCAAACGCCCTCAGCTATCTGTTGTTCCTGCGCCTGATCCCGGTGTTTCCCTTCTGGCTCGTCAATCTGGTGCCGGCGTTCCTCGGCGTGCCTCTTAGGACCTATGTGACCGGAACCTTTTTCGGCATCATTCCAGGAACCTTCGTCTATGCAAGTGTCGGCACGGGCCTTGGCGCCGTGCTCGCGTCCGGCAAAACCCCCGATCTCGGGGTCTTCTTCACCCCTGCCGTCCTCATCCCCATTGCTGGCTTGGCGGTTCTCGCCTTACTCCCGGTGCTGGGCAAACGGTATTTCCCACGGTTTTTCACAAGATTGAGCAACCGCGCCGGCGACGATAGCGAACCCACGGCGAATTTATAACTTTGCCCCGGTTTCATGCCAGAGCCTAGGGAATGACATGGCGCAAGATGTGAAAGCGGATCTTTGCGTGATCGGCGCCGGGTCCGGTGGCTTGGCGGTGGCGGCGGGTGCCGCGCAGATGGGCGCCAATTGCGTTCTTATCGAAAAGGGCAAGATGGGCGGCGACTGCCTCAATTATGGCTGCGTGCCGTCCAAGGCCCTGCTTGCCGCCGCCCACACCGCCGCCACCATCCGGGATGCGGGCCGGTTCGGGATCGCCGTCCGGCAACCCGAGGTCGATTTCGCCCGGGTCATGGACCATGTCCACGGCGTCATCGCCGCCATCGCGCCGCACGATTCGGTGGAGCGGTTCGAGGGTCTCGGTGTCCGGGTGATCCAGGCGCAGGGCCGGTTCACCGCGCCCGACCGGGTCGAGGCCGGCGGAGACGTGATCCGGGCGCGGCGTTTCGTCATCGCCACCGGCTCGGGCCCCTTGGTGCCGCCGATCCCCGGGATCGACCAGGTCGCTTATGAAACCAACGAGACCCTGTTCGACCGCCGCCAGCCCTTCGAACATCTTCTGGTCATGGGCGGCGGCCCCATCGGCATAGAATTAGCCCAGGCCCACCGCCGCCTCGGCGCCCGGGTGACGGTGGTGGAAATGGCGTCGATCCTAAATCTCGATGATCCGGAACTGGTCGGGATCGTCCGTGACCGCTTGGCCGAGGACGGCATCGACATCCATGAAAATGCCAAGATCACAGGGGTCGAAAAGTCGGGCGGCGGCGTGGTGCTGACGGTAGAGAAAGGCTCCGAAGTCATCCGCATCGAAGGCTCCGGGCTTCTTGTTGCCGCCGGCCGCGTGCCCAATGTTAATGACCTCGGGCTCGAAGCCGCCGGGGTGGCCTATTCCCGCCACGGCATCGAAGTCGATGCCCGGCTGCGCACCACGGCCAAGCACATCTTCGCCATCGGCGACGTCGCCGGCGGGCCACAATTCACCCATGTCGCCGGCTACCACGCCGGCATCGTTATCCGCAATGCCTTGTTCCGGCTGCCGGCCAAGGCCGACCATGGCGCCGTTCCCCATGTCACCTACACCATGCCCGAACTTGCCGCCGTTGGCCTCGGCGCCATTGAGGCCAGGGACCGCCACGGCGATATCCGCATTCTCCGTTTTGCCTTGGCGGAGAACGACCGGGCCCGCGCCGAGCGCGCCAGCGATGGCCTGATCAAGGTGATTGCCACCGCCAAGGGCCGCATTCTCGGCGCCGGCATCGCCGCCCCCCACGCCGGCGAGCTGATCCTGCCCTGGGTGCTGGCGGTGGCGAAAAAGCTCTGCGTCAAGGATATGGCCAATGTCATCGCGCCCTATCCCACTCTCGGCGAGATTTCCAAACGTGCCGCCGGCAGTTTCTATACCCAAAAGCTGTTCGGCGAGGGCACCAGGCGGCTGGTGCGGCTGTTGGCGAAGCTGGGCTGACCGGGGCTCCTCCGGTCCGGCGGTTACCCCTACCGGTGCCCACAAGGCCTGGAATTCAGCCTGTTATCAGCCACCTGCATCACGATAAGTTGAAGGAATTTGACAAAGTATGAATCGCTATCGGCCGGATCTCCTGCTGTAATCGAACACTCGACAATCGATGTCAGGCGCAGGGCCTCGGGCTACGAGCCGGCGGTGCCGGCGTTTGATCTACACCACGGTTAACCGCACGACGAGGAGACCTCAATGATCAAGAAAACTTTGACGGCCATCGGCATCGCCGCTATCGCCAGCGCGGTGGCGCTTCCCGCCGCTGTTGCCGCACCCGACACCAACACGTCGGTGCAGATTGCACAGTGTAGCCCCTGTAAGGCCAAGACGGGCTGCAACCCCTGCGCCGCCAAGACGGGCTGCAATCCCTGCGCCGCCAAGAAGGGCTGCAACCCCTGCGCCGCCACGAACCCCTGCAACCCCTGCGCGGCCAAGAAGGGCTGCAATCCCTGCGCCGCCAAGAAGTAGAGCCAAGCGCGCCCTTGCCGCCGTCCCGGTGGCAAGGAATCGCACGGATTACTGATATGCAAGAACGG
Source organism: Alphaproteobacteria bacterium (assembly GCA_036448135.1). Classification (GTDB taxonomy): domain Bacteria; phylum Pseudomonadota; class Alphaproteobacteria; order SMXQ01; family SMXQ01; genus JAZFWG01. Next base: position 14,905 of record JAZFWG010000387.1, on the reverse strand, counting down.
TGCGAGGCCGGAAATCCAGGTTTCGCGCCGTTTTTATGACTCCCGGCGTTGGGCGCAGGTGGGATTATCGTGATGACCGGGCGGGCCCCATTGGGGTAGATTCCCGCCATGGTGGAACGGAAACTCCGCATGCCCCATTTTCTGACGGGCCTATCTGCGCGTCTTCTGGTGCTGACGATCTTTTTCGTCATGCTGGCGGAGTTTTTGATCTATGCGCCGTCCATCGGACGGTTCCGCCTGGTCTTCCTCGAGGACCGCATCACCGCTGCCCACTTGGCGACGCTGGCGCTCGAGGCCACGCCCGACAACATGATCAGCGAGGCGCTGGAACGGAAGCTGCTCGACCATGTCGGCGCCCATGGTGTCGTCCTGCAGAGGCCCAAATCGAAGGTCCTGATGCTCAGCGGCAAGATGCCGCCCAAGATCGATGCGGTTTTCGATCTTCGGGAAGAGACCTTCTTCGGTCTTATCGCCGATGCTTTCGTTACGCTTAGCCAGAACAAGAATCGGGTTCTCAGGGTCCGGGGGCCTCCACCCAAGGATAGCGGCGTGATCATCGAAGTGGTCCTCGACGAGACCCCCATGCGCCTTCAGATGTATGACTATTCGAAGCGGATCATGGCGTTGTCGATCTTCATTTCCGTCATCACCGCGGCGCTGGTTTATCTCAGCCTGCAGGCGCTGATGGTGTGGCCGATGCGGCGGATCACCGCGTCCATGGTGGCGTTCAGCGAGGAGCCGGAGAATCCCGCCCGGGTGATCGGAGACAGCACCCGCAGCGACGAGGTCGGCATCGCGCAACGGGAACTGGCGGCGATGCAGACCGGGCTGCGCAACGCATTGAATCAGAAGGCGCGGCTTGCCACCCTTGGCGAGGCGGTGACCAAGATCAACCATGATCTGCGTAACATCCTGTCGACGGCGCGCCTGGTTTCGGACCGCATGGTCTTGAGCGACGATCCCCAGGTCAAGCGTTCGACCCCGGTGCTGGTCAAGGCCATCGACCGGGCGGTGAAGCTCTGTACCGACTCCCTGAATTTCACCACTGTCGAACCGGCGGTCGATGCCAGACTTTTCGGCCTCAGGGATTTGGTCGCCGATGTCAACGCTTCGGCGGTGCCAGCGGCGGAAGGCGCTTCCGCCTTGGTCAACAATGTTGATGAAACCCTGTACGCCTATGCCGACCGTGATCAGTTGTTCCGGGTCCTGGTCAATCTGGTCAGGAATGCGGTCGAGGCCGGGGCCGACAAGGTCGTGGTCACGGCGGGCAATGCTTCGGTCGGCGGCAAGGACGTCACCTTCATCGAAATCATCGACAACGGACCGGGCCTGCCTGCGGTGGCCAGCGAGAATCTGTTTCAACCCTTCGTCGGCTCGGGGCATCCCGGCGGCACCGGTCTCGGCCTCGCCATCGCCCGCGAGATCATGGAGGCCCATGGCGGGACCATCGAGCTCTTGGCCACCGGTGCGGCCGGAACCACCTTCCGCCTGGCCCTGCCGGCCCCGCCAATGGCCCAGGGCGCGCATCCCGCGGGGCCCGCGGCCGCCGCCTGATGAGGAGCGCGGCCAGGCTGGTGGCGGGGTTGGTGCTGGTGCTGATGCTGGGGATGGCCCAGGCGATACCGGACGCCGGTGCCGCGCCCAAGGCGGAATTGTGGCCGCGCTGGCAGGCCCATGATCCGGCATCTTCCCTTGAGATCGACCACGCGAAGTGGGACCAATTCCTGAATCGTTATCTCAAAGTGGGCGATGACGGCATCAACCGCGTCGCCTATGGCCGGGTGACCGCGCCCGGCCGCGCCGGGCTTGGCCGCTATATTTCGGCCCTTGCCGCCGTCCCGGTTCACCGTCTGGCGCGGCCCCAACAGTTCGCCTTGTGGATCAACCTCTATAACGCCTTGACGGTGAAGACCATCCTTGACCATTACCCGGTCAAATCCATCCGTGACATCGGCATCTCTCCGGGCTGGTTTGCCATCGGGCCCTGGGGCGCCAAGCTTGTCACCATCGGCGGCGTGGCGCTCAGCCTCGACGATATCGAACACCGCATTCTGCGTCCGATCTGGCGCGATCCCCGGATCCATTACGCCGTCAACTGTGCCGCGGTGGGCTGTCCCAATTTGATGGCGCGGGCCTTCACCGCCGGGAATGCCCGGGACATGCTCGACCGGGCGGCGCGGGCTTACGTCAATCATCCCCGTGGCGTCCGTCTCGACGGCACGCGGCTTCGGGTCTCCAGCCTGTATCACTGGTACCTTGATGATTTCGGCGGCAATGATGCGGGACTGATCGCCCACATCCGGCGCTATGGCGGGCCGGCATTGGCCAAGGGGTTGGGCCGCGTGACTGCAGTCACGGATCAGGGCTATGACTGGTCGCTCAACGATGCCACGGCCAAGCCACACCCTAGTCGCCCAGCGCCACCCCTTCGCGGCGATGGTCGGCGCCGCCGGTAAGACGTCCACCCTTGAGGGCGATGCCGTGCAGACCGCTGGTCAGGGCACGGACCCTGACCTTGTGGCCCATGGCCCTGAGGGCAGGGGCCAATCGGGCCAAGCCGGTGTTGCTTTCGAGATCGGTCTGGTTGTTGCGGTTGGTGTGATTGGGCAGGCTGATGGCGCGCTGAATATCGAGGCCCCAATCAAGGACGCCGATCACGGTCTTGACCACATAGGTGATGATGCGGGTGCCGCCCGGCGAGCCCACCGTGAGCACCACCTTGCCGTTTTGGTCGAACACCAGGGTCGGCGACATCGAGCTGCGCGGCCGCTTGCCGGGGCCGGCCCGATTGACCTTGGGGGTGCCCGATGTGGTTTTCGGGCGGATCGAAAAATCGGTGAGCTGGTTGTTGAGGATGAAGCCACGAACCAGGAGACGCGAGCCGAAGCGGTCGCCGACCGATGTGGTCATGGCCGCCACATTGCCGGCACCGTCGACGACACTGAGATGGCTGGTCGACGGGGATTCCTGGTCGTCCGATGGGGCGAGGCGCCAGGTCTTCTTCATCAAGAGAGGTTTCCCCGCCTTGGCCTTGCCCATGCTTTGGTTTTGCGAGATCAATTCCGCGCGCTTGGCGAGATAGGCGCGGTCGAGCATGGCCCCGACCGGGACATTCACGAAATCCATATCACCGATATATCTGTTGCGGTCGGCATAGGCGAGGCGCGAAGCCTGGGAAATCAGATGGACCGCATCCAAGGAGCCGGGCTTGAGCGCGGCAACATCGAAGTGTTCCAGGATGCCCAGAATCTGCAAGGTGGTGATGCCGCCGGTGCTCGACGGGCCCATGCCGCACACCAGCCAGACCCGGTAGGGCGCGCATACCGGTTGCCGCACCTTGGCCCGGTAGGCCGCGATGTCGCCCACCGTCATGACCCCGGGATTGATCTTGGCTTCGGTCGCGGCGGCGGCGATGTCGCGGGCGATGGCGCCCGAGTAGAACACCTTGGCGCCGTTGGTGGCCACGGCCCTGAGCGTCCGCGCCAGGGGCCGGTTCCGAAGGATGCTGTTCACCGCCAGGGGACGGCCACGGCGGTCGAGGACATAGGCCCGTAAGGCCGGGAAGTTCTTAAGATGGCGGTCGCCTTTGATGGTGCGGTGCAGGCGCGGCGACACCGCGAAGCCGTCCCGGGCGCGCTTGATGGTGGCGGCGAAAAGTTTGCTCCAGGCCAGGCGGCCATGGCGCCGGTGCGCCATCTCCAGCATGCGAAGGACGCCGGGGACGCCCACCGCCAGCCCGCCGGAGCGGATGTCGTCGCGTTGGCGCGCCCGGCCCTGGTGGTCAAGGAACAACCGTTCGGTGGCGGCCTCCGGCGCGGTTTCACGGCCGTCATAGGCGATGGTCTTGCCGGTCTTGGCGTCGTAATACAACAGGAAAGCGCTGCCGCCGATGCCAGACGACTGGGGCTCGACCAGGCTCAGCATCATCTGGATGGCGATCACCGCGTCGATGGCGCTGCCGCCGCCGCGCAGGATCTCAAGGCCGGCCCGGGAAGCAAGCGGGTTGGCCGCCGACACCATATGGCGCTTGGCCGTGACCAGCTTGGCCGTATCGCCGTCACCAGACGCGGGGGAGGGCGCCGGGACGACTTTGCTGGGCCCGGCGCAGGCTGCCAGCGCCAAGGCGGTGGCGAGCCCGAGGCATATCGCGGCGCTGGTCCTGTAAGGGCCACCCCCGACCCTTCGAAATGATGGCAAAATGCTTGGCATGTTTCAGCGCTCCGGCGAAATGCGGTCGAAACCGCGGGTATCATAATGGCCCGACAACCCCGGTGTCTTAATCATTATCCGGCCAATACCCAGGGCGGCGAGGAATTGAATCGCACCGTTGGGCGCCCATATGTTCAGATAGTGCGCCGCCAGCACCACAACCCTTTTTGAGCACAGACCCGAGTTGTGAAATTGGCTATTGCCTTCGCTGGTGGCGTAGGCCAAAAACGGCCTATTGATCCCTGGAGATTGCCCGTGCCGACGCCAATTGGGAAAAAGCCGGTGACCATCCCTGAACTCGCCGCCCGCAAGGGGGGCGAGCCGATCGTGGCGCTCACCGCCTACACCACGCCGATGGCGCGGTTGCTCGACCCTCACGTGGACCTTCTGTTGGTGGGCGATACCTTGGGCATGGTGCTCTACGGCATGGACACCACCATCGGGGTTTCCCTGGACATGATGGTCAACCACGGCGCCGCCGTGGTGCGTGGCGCCGCCCATGCCGTGGTCGTCGTCGATCTGCCGTTCGGGTCCTATCAGGCCTCGCCCGTCGCCGCCTACCGGTCGGCGGCCCGGGTGATGGCGGAAACCGGCTGCGACGGGGTCAAGCTCGAAGGCGGCGTGGCCATGGCCGAGACCATTTCCTTCCTGGCCGAGCGCGGCATTCCCGTCCTCGGCCATGTCGGGTTGACGCCACAGTCGGTCAAGACCATGGGGGGCTACCGGGTCCAGGGCAAGTCCCTCAGCGAAGCCGAGCACATCAAGGCCGATGTCATGGCGGTGGCCGAAGCCGGGGCCTTCGCCGTGGTCATCGAGTGCACGGTCGAGCCCTTGGCGCGGGACATCACCATGGAGATCCCGATCCCGACCATCGGCATCGGCGCCTCTGTAGCCTGTGACGGCCAGATCCTGGTCACCGACGATCTGTTGGGTCTGTTCACCGATTTCACCCCCAAGTTCGTCAAGCGCTATGCCGATCTCGCCCATGACATCGAGGCTGCCGCCGCGGCCTACGCCGAAGACGTCCGCAGCCGCAAATTTCCCGCCGATGAGCACTGTTTCGGGGTCAAGGACGGGCCCAAGCGCGCCTCGGGCTGACGGCTCGCTTCGATTGGCCCCCCGTTTGCAGACCGTTCACACCATCACCGAATTGCACAGGGCCTCCCTGGCTTGGCGCCGGGCCGGCCAGCGCATCGGCCTGGTGCCGACCATGGGGGCGCTGCACCGGGGCCATATGGCGCTGGTGTACCGCGCCCTGGCCGATTGCGATAAGGTCATCACCACCATTTTCGTCAACCCGCCGCAGTTCTCCCCCGGCGAGGATTTGGCCTCCTATCCCCGCGACGAGGCCGGTGATGCCCGTGTTCTCGCCGACGCCGGTGTCGATCTCGTGTTCATCCCAGACGAGGGGGAGATCTATCCCTCTGGCTTCGCCACCCAGGTTTCGGTGGCGGGGTTGACCGAGGGGCTGTGCGGCGCCCACCGGCCCGGCCATTTCGACGGCGTCGCCACGGTGGTGTGCAAGCTTTTGATGGAGGCGGTGCCCGATGCTGCCTATTTCGGCGAGAAGGACTACCAGCAACTGCAGATGATCCGCCGCATGGTCGCCGACCTCGACATCGCCGCCGAGATCTTGGCGGTGCCGACGGTGCGCGAAGACGACGGCCTGGCGCTGTCGACCCGCAACGCCTATCTGAGCACGGATCAACGCCGGATCGCGCCTGCGCTCTTCCGCACCATTACCCGGATCGCGGACCGCTTCGGGGGTGGGGACTTCGAGGCCCGGGCCCTCGAAGCCGAAGGCGCCGAAGCGCTCAACCAGGCCGGGTTCGACGGGGTCGATTACGTCGCCATTTGCGACGCCCGGACCCTGGAACCGGTCTCGGGCCCCGGCGCCCCGGCGCGGGTGTTGGTGGCGGCGAGGCTGGGCAAGACGCGGCTCATCGACAATGTGGCGGTCGCGGACGGCGACACATAAAGCCGCACAAGGTTCCATGGCAAAAATCATCGAGGCCAGTGCGGCGTGGCGCACGCTGAAAATTCGGAATTTCCGGAATTTCATGGTGGGCAATTTCTTTTCCCAGTTCGGCATGTGGGTGCAGCGCATCGCCGTCCAATGGCTGACCTGGCAGTTGACCCATTCGCCGACCTGGCTCGGCATCATCGCCTTCGCCGATTTCTTCCCCAATATCGTGATGGCGCCGCTGGCGGGCGCGCTCGCCGACCGCCTCGACCGGCTGGCCGCAATCCGGCTCTATATGTGGATATCCGCTTTCATATCCACGGCGTTGGCGGTGTTGGTGATAACCGATGAGATCACCAAGGAGCTGTTGGTTCTGCTGGTGGTGCTCAACGGCACCGCCATGGCCTTCAACTACCCAGTAAGGCTTTCCATGGTCCACTCGCTGGTTCGCCGCGAGGAGCTGACCTCGGCCATCGGCCTCAACGCGGTGACCTTCAATATCTCCCGCATCGGCGGGCCGGCGCTGGCGGGTTTTCTCATCTCCTATTGGGACCATGTGGCGCCGGCCTTCGCCTTCACCGCCGTTGCAGATGTTTGTTTCATTGTTGCGCTGTACATGGTTCAGCTGTTGTCGGCCGGGGAGACCCGCGAGAAGCGGTCGCTGCGCATGATTCCGGCCGAGATCATGGAGGGATATCGCTATGCCAGGTCGCATCCCGGGATCGGGCCGCTGTTGATCATATTGGTGGGGACGACCCTGTTCGCGCGCCCGGTCAACGACCTCTATGCGGGCTTTGCCGACGACGTGTTCGGACGCGGCGCCGACGGGCTGGCCTGGCTGACGGGGATGCTCGGCCTCGGCGCCTTCATCGGCAGCGTGTTCCTGGCCGGGCGCGGCGGTGTCGAGGGCTTGACCCGGTTGCTGGTGGTCTCGGTTCTGATATTCGCCATCACCCTGATCGGGTTCACCGCCACCGATATCTTCTGGATCGCGTGCCTCTTCACCATGGTTGCCGGGCTCTCGGTGGTGATGGTGGGGGTGGCGGAGCAGACCCTGTTGCAGGCGTCGGTGGATAGCGCCATGCGCGGACGTATTTTGAGCATGTACACCCTGATCGCCCGCGGATTTCCCTCGATCGGCGCCTTGATCATGGGCTATGCCGCTTCAATCGTCGGGCTGCGTTGGCCGGTGTTCGTCGGCGCCGTGCTGTGCCTGGTGATGTGGGTTTGGGCGCTGCGCCGGAGGGAGCAAATGGCCGCGGTTCTCGAGGCGCCCCCCAAGGCTGGCTAGGGGATCTGGTAGGGGATCTGATCCGGCCCGTGGCCTTCGTGGTATTCGTTGGTTTCCGGGTTGTAGCGTCCCTGTAGGGTGTGCCCGACCAGGCGTTCCGAGCGCACGATCACCGCCACCGAGCGGCCCGGCCCGCCCTTTTCCGAGTGGATGTCATAGGGCGGCACCAAGTCGGCCTGACCCGGGGAGCCCTGGGGCGCGCTGGTGAGCTTGATCTCGGCATAGCCCGGCTTGGAGCCGTCATCGATGCGCTGGTAGCGCTCGAGGGTTTCGGTGCCGTCGAGCAGCCCGTACAGCACCCAGGCCTGGGCATGGTCGTGGATGCCACCCTTGCGGCCGGGCGAGCGCACCACGCCGTTGATGACGAAGCCGTAATCGGGGTCCTCATAGAACAGGAGGTTCTTGTGGGGATCGGTGCAGGGCCAGTCCTTCGATGCTTTGAGAAGATCCTTATCGCCGAGGAGTATCTCGATCTTGGCCTTGGCCCGGGTCATGCGCTGTTCCAAGTCAGGCGTATCGGCCCAGATCGCGCGTAAATCCTCGATGAATTGGTCGAAGCATTTCATGGCATTTGCTCCCTCGGGCCGGCGTCGGGTGTGCTAAACCGCGACCTTGAATTTCGCCACCCCGTCGAGATGCGCCAAGACCTCGTCCAGCTTGATGACGTCGGCATATTTGTGGTGCAGATCGAACAGGCTCGCTTTGTGGGCCCGGTCCGAGCGGTCGAACACGCATTCCTCCACCACAACGGTGTGATAGCCGTTGGAATAGCCGTCGACCACCGAGGCCCTGACACAGCCCGAGGTGCTTTCGCCGCAGACGATCAGGCTGTTGACCCCCATCTTGCGCAGATGCGCCACCAGGGGGGTGCCGAAGAAGCCTGACGCGCGCTCCTTGTAGATGATCAGATCATCGGGCTCGGGGGCGAAATCGTCCTTGATGGCATAGCCGTCATTGATGTCGCTGCCCCTCTGGCGCATGGTCGCGCGCACATCCTTGGAAAAGTGCCCGGTGGTGTAGATCACCGGCAACCCCGCCGCCCGCGCCGCGGCGAACAGCTTCTTGGTGGGCTCGATGGCGTTCCAGGCGTTGTCGCCGCAGGCCGAGGTGAATTTACGGGACGCCTCCAGCACCGGCCCCGGTCCGCCGGCATAGACCTTGTTGTAGAGATCAATCGCCAACAGCGCCGGTTGTTCGCCGACCCGCGTCTCCCGGCGGTAGCACTCATAGATCTCAAGCTCAGCGTCACTGACGATGTCCTGCCAGCAATGGTCCTCGAAATTGCTTTTGTGCATGTCATCTCCTCCCGAATTTCAGCATGGCTATAACCCTGTGGCCGGGGCTCGCCATTGCCAGGATTAAACCCCCTGGCGGCGGTGCTGTCAAAGCCGCCAAGGGCGACAAAACAAGGGCGACAAAACAAGGGCGACAAAACAAGGGCGACAAAACAAGGGCCGCATGATGCGGCCCTTGGTCGTGGTTCGCTATCGGCGATTGCCCTCAGCGTACGTAGAGATGGACCTCGCTTGAGCGCACCGCCGCGGACGTGGTCGCCGACAAGCTGACCCGGTCGGCGGGAAGCCCCATGGCCGAGAGCGAGCGCAGCACGGTTTCGGCATTGCGCTTCGCCGCGTTGGTGTTGAGCGCCACCTGTGACGGCGAGCCCTTGCCCGGCACCACCGCGACGAGATCGAACGCGGCATTGGGCCGGCGCTGAAGGGCGCGGTTTACCGCCGAATAAAGCGGTTGTTCGAACGCCACGTCGGGACGGTCGAAGCGAATGACCACCAAAGGCCGCCGGCTGCCCGGCGCCGGTTCGAAGCGAGAGATCCTGGGGCCGCCACCCCGGGGCCGGGTCGACAGCGGAATCGTCTGCCCGACCGCCCGGTTGGACAGGCTGGCGCCGAGCAGTTCGCCGTTCTTGATCGCCAGCGCCGTGGTGGTGAGGTTCTTGCGCTCGTTGCCCAGATAACTGGTCTGGCGGTTGATGTCCTCGTTGAGTTCGCCGAGAAGCCGGTCGATCAGGACGACGGTGCGGTTGACATCATCCTCGAGGATGGCGAGCTGGCGATGATCCTCATCGACGGCGCCGGACAGGCCAAAGGTCGCCCGCGTGGTTTCCAGCAGATAGGCCGCGGTCGCCGAATCCGAGGCGACCCCGTTGGCCAGGGTGTTCATCTTGGTGACGTCGTCACCGACCCGGTCGAGCTGGTCCTGGGCCAGGTTCCATTGCCGGACCAGGATCGGATTGCCCGGCGTGGTGCCCATCTGGAGGCGCGTGTTCACCGCCGCCACGGTGCCGTGATAGGCGTGGGAGTTGCGGACCGTGACCTCACGGATCTGCTGAAGCGCGCGGTTGCGTCCGGCGATGGTGCCTTGCAGGCGCCGCATTTCATTGCGGATGGTGGTAACCTTGCGGCCCACATGGGTGCCGGTGGGCTGGCCCGGCGTCATCGGCCTCGGCTCGAAGCTGGTGGTTCCCAGCGGCGGCCGGGCGCCGGCTTGCGCCGAAGAGGATGGCGCGGGTTGTGAATAGACTGGTTGTCCGGCTCTTTCCGCCTGCGAAGGCGGGATCGACACCCGTTCACTCGGCTTCGAGGGTTCCTCTCCCGACAGGGACGGGAACAGCGTGTCAGAGACGTAGGAGCAACCTGAGACGATAGAAGCAGTCGCCAGAATCGCGACGAAATTTCTTATGCGGGCCATGTGAGCCACTTACCCATATGTCATGAAACGTGCGTAAATTCATCCGGATTCGTAAACAAAACGATAATGACGTTCTATGGGAGATGGTGCATTTTCACAACCCTTTATTCGCTTATCGCAATTCGGGGCGGTAGTTGCGACTATGCTGCGACGACGTGATCGATAGCAGGTCACTTAAACTTGCCAATGCCCGCCGGTTTAAATAGTGTTCCGGCCTCCTCGGGGTGTGTAGACATCCTTACGCGCGGGAAACCATGTTCCCGATGAAAAGCTGGCCCAGGCGCCCGTAGCTCAACTGGATAGAGCACCAGACTACGAATCTGGGGGTTGGGGGTTCGAGTCCCTCCGGGCGCGCCAGCCAGGAACGCAGGCGAGACGCGGCCAACCGATGTACCCGGCCCGTATTCAGTGTGCGCCGCGCGGCCCCGCAACGATCCTCTGTAACGTGGGATGGTCAACATGAGCACCGCAACCTTGAATGAACACGCACCCTAAGCCGCCGGACACCGGCAAGTCCCGCTTCGAGTTCCGGGCCCTGGCGATGCTGGCGCCCTATCTGTGGCCCAAGGGGGCGTTGGAGTTGCGCGCCCGGGTGGTGGTGGCGGTGTTGCTTTTGGTCGGGGCCATGGGCGCCAACGTCTATGTGCCGATCATCTACAAGGGCATGGTCGATGCCCTCTCCATCAAGGCCGGCGCCGCCGCGGCGCCTTTGGTGCTGCCGCTCGGGCTGATCGGCGCCTATGGATTGCTGCGTCTCCTGACAGTGACCTTCGGCGAGTTGCGCGACGCGGTGTTCGCCAAGGTCGGCCAGCGCGCCATCCGCACCGTGGCGCTCCAGGTCTTCCACCACCTCCACAGCCTCTCCTTGCGTTTCCACCTCGACCGCCAGACCGGCGGCCTCAGCCGGGCAATCGAGCGCGGCACCAAGGGCATCGAATTCGTCCTTGCCTTCATGCTGTTCAACATCGTGCCCACGGTGCTGGAGATATTGGTGGTATGCGGCATCCTGTGGGCGCTTTACGACTTTCTCTACGCCGCCGTCACCTTCCTCACCATCGGCTCCTACATCACCTTCACCCTGATGGTGACCGAATGGCGGCTTAAGTTCCGCCGCGAGATGAACGCCATGGACAGCGAGGCCAACACCAAGGCCATCGACAGCCTGCTCAACTTCGAGACCGTCAAATATTTCGGCAATGAGGACCACGAAGCCGGGCGCTACGACCAGGCGCTAGAGCGCTATGAGCGCGCCGCGGTGATGTCCAAGAGTTCGCTGTCGATCTTGAATGTGGGCCAGGGCGGCATCATCGCCTCGGGTCTCACCCTGGTCATGATCATGGCGGGTCTGGGCGTGGTCGGCGGCACCATGACCATCGGCGACTTCGTCCTGGTCAACACCTATATGATCCAGCTTTACCTTCCCCTCAATTTCCTCGGCTTCGTCTACCGCCAGATCAAGCAGTCGCTCGCCGATATGGAAACCATGTTCGGGTTGATCGGGCGTGAGCCTGAGATCAAGGACGCCCCCGGCGCGCAGCCTTTGCGCATCAACGGCGGCGAGATCGTGTTCGATGGGGTCGGCTTCGGCTATGGACCCGGCCGCACCATCTTAGAGGATATCTCCTTCACGGTGCCCGCCGGCGGCACCGTCGCCATCGTCGGGCCCAGCGGCGCCGGCAAGTCGACGGTGTCCCGATTGCTGTTCCGCTTCTACGATATTGGCGACGGCCGCATCACCATCGATGGCCAGGACATCACCAAGGTCACCCAGGCCAGCCTGCGGGCCGCCATCGGCGTCGTTCCCCAAGACACGGTGTTGTTCAACGACACCATCTATTACAACATCGCCTATGGCCACCCCGGAGCCGAACGCGCCGATATCGAGGACGCCGCCAGGCTCGCCGCCATCGACGGCTTTATCGCGCGCGCGCCGGATGGCTATGACACCAGGGTCGGCGAGCGCGGGCTCAAGCTCTCGGGCGGGGAGAAACAGCGGGTCGCGATCGCGCGCACCTTGTTGAAGCGCCCGGCGATCATGGTCTTCGACGAGGCCACCTCGGCGCTGGATTCCAAGACCGAGAAGGAGATTCAGGCGGCGCTCAAGCGCGTGTCGAGCGACCGCACCACCCTGATCATCGCCCACCGGCTGTCGACGGTGGTCGAAGCCGATGAGATCCTGGTCCTCGATGACGGCCGCATCACCGAACGCGGCAGCCATGTCGAGCTGCTCGAGCGCGGCGGCCAATACGCCGCCATGTGGGCGCGCCAGCAGGAGGCCGATCAGCTCAAACAGACGTTGGTCGAGGAGTTGGGCGAAACCCTTGGCGGCGGGGAGATGGCGGGCGAAGGGCTTGGCGGCGACGCCATGGGCAAGATCGAGGATTGAAGGCCGCCAGCACCACGATCCTTTCTGACGCGACACCCTAGCCGTTTGACTCTTTGGCCCGTGGCGCGGCATTATTTTTCCGAGATCGGCTTAAAGCCGCAAATTGGGCGATCACGCCCGAAGGGTCCCCAACAAGGGGGTCCGCCAAATCGAGCCACGGGAGGCTACACATGCTTAAATTTGGACGGGTATTCCTGGCCCTCGGCGCCGCCATTGCGATGCTGGCCAGCCACGCAGGCGCGGCGGATGCGCAATCCCTGGAAAAGTTTTTCAAGGGCAAGAAGATTTCCATGTATATCAGCTCGGGCGTCGGCGGCACCAATGATGCCTATGCGCGCATCGTCGCCCGCCATCTGGGCAACCATCTTCCGGGCAAGCCCCGGATTATTGCCCGCAACATGCCGGGCGCCGGCGGCCTCAGGGCGGCCAAGTTCCTCTACACCGTCGCGGCGAAGGACGGCTCGATCATGGGTGTGGTGCAACGCTCGATCGCGGTCCAGCCGATCCTCGGCGTCAAGGCGGCCGATTACGACCCCACCAAGTTCAATTGGGTCGGCAGCACCACGTCCGAGGTCTCCGCCGGCATCATCTGGCACACTTCGAAGCTGAGGACCTTGGCTGACACCATGAAAACGCCGCTGATCGTGGGCTCGTCCGGCATCGCCACCGACACCGGCGCCTTCCCGCGGATCCTCAACCACTTCATCGGCACCAAGTTCAAGATCGTCCACGGTTACAAGAGCGGCTCCGACATCTCCCTGGCGCTGGAGCGCCAGGAAGTGCATGGCCGGCTGGGTTGGTCGTGGTCGTCGATCAAGAGCCGTGCCGCGGATCTGTTGCGTGACAAGAAGATCATCGTCTTCGTGCAGATGGGCCTGAAGAAGGCGCCGGACCTGGATGCGCCGTTGGCGCTCGATTTTGCCAAGTCGCCAGCGGACCGCAGGGCCATGGAGGTGATCTTTGCCGCCACCACCATTGGCTGGCCGTCGCTGTTGCCGCCGGGCGTGCCGGCCAACAAGGTCAAGGCCTACCGCACCGCCTACAACGCGACCATGAAGGATGCCAAATTCCTCAAGGACACCAAGCGGCGCCGGCTTTCGGTAAACCCGGTGACCGGTTTGGAGATCCACAAGATCATCGATCGCATCAAGGGGTTCCCGGCGGAAGACATCGCCTTGGCGCAGAAGGCCTATACCATGGGTCTGGATCAGGCCACAAAGGTCAAGCTGATCAAGGTCAGTGGCGTGATCTCGAAGCTCAACAAGAAGGGATCGAAGCTGACGATTAAGGGCGCGAAGAAGACCAAAGGCCGGGTCAGCCGGCGCTCCAAGATCAAGATCGCCGGCAAGAAGGCCAAGCGCAAGGCCCTCAAAGTGGGCATGAATTGCACCATGAGCCTGGTGGCGAGTGGCGCGGTGGTCCACAAATTGTCGTGTAAATAAATTGCCGCACGGCCGGAGACGGAGCCAACCGGCCCCGTCTCCGGCTTACCGGCTCAATCGGTGAAGCCGAACAACCGCGCCGGGTTGGCGACCAGAATCCGGTTGCGGATGTCCTCATCGGGCGCGAAATCAAGCATTAAATCGAGCAAAAGCCCGTCATTGGCGGTTTTCCCCAGCTCGAAAATATTGGAATGGGGCCAGTTGGTGCCCCACATCAGCCGGTCGGGCGCGACATCGGCCAAGGCATGGGCGAAGGGCGCCACCTCGGCGTAGGGCCAGGGCGAGGCGGTGCGCTCATCCGCGCCGCTGATCTTGGTCCAGTAATTGTCGCGCTGCATCAGATCCAGCAGCAATTTAAAGCCCGGCTGGCCGATGCCGTCGCGGGTCTGGATGCGGGCAAAGTGATCGACCACGCAAACCACATCGATGGCGCGGAACCAGCTCTCCAGCTCGACGAAGACATCGGGGTCGACGTGCAATTCCACATGCCAGCCAAGCGGCCGGATGCGATCGATCATGCGGTCAAAAAGCGCCAAGTCGGAACTTCCCGCCCGTCCGCGGACGAATTCAAAGCGGATGCCGCGAATGCCGCCGGCGTCCATGTCCGCCAGTTCCGTATCGCTGGTGTCATCGTCGATGCGCCCGACGCCTTTCAGCCTGCCGCCGCTCTCGGCGATGGCGTTAAGCGACACCCGATTGTCGGTGGCGTGGACGTTGGGCTGCACCACGATGCCGCGGTCGACGCCGATGACATCGAGCATTTGCAGGTAATGGGCGACCGGCGCCGCCGGTGGGGTGTAGCGCCTGTTTTCGGCATAGGGAAAGGAATGGGGCGGGCCGAAAATATTGCAATGGGTGTCGCAGGCGCCGGCCGGCGCCTTCAGTTTCGGCGTCTTGGGATTGGGGTC
>JAZFWG010000386.1:0-3265 GCA_036448135.1 Alphaproteobacteria bacterium | reverse complement strand
ATCCGCGACGTCATCGGCGGCCATCTCTGCCGCTGCACCGGCTATGTGGGGATGATGGAGGCGGTACGCGACGTGGTCGGAAGAGACGGCGGAGGGGACGAATGACTGCCAGAATCGCCGACAGCCTGATTACCGGGATCGACTGGCTGATCACCGTCGATGACGGCCGCCGGATCATCCGCGACGGCGCCATCGCCATCAAGGACGGCAAGTTCGCCGCCGTCGGCAAGAGCGCCGATATCGAGGCCCAGTGGCAATCGGGCGACGTCACCCCTGGCCGCGACCGGGTGGTGACGCCGGGCTTCATCGATGCCCATCTTCATTCGTCGTTCCAGTTGTCCCGCGGCCTCGCCGACGAGGTCAGCGCCAAGTCGTTCCTGTTCGAGCACATGTACCCTTACGAAGGGGTGTTGGAGCGCGGCGACGTCTATGCGTCATCATCTCTGGCGGCGCTCGAGCTGTTGCGCCACGGCGTCACCTGCTATGTGGAGCACGGCAATTACCACCCCATGGCCACCGCCGAGGCGGTCGACGCCACCGGCATGCGCGCCGTGGTGTGCCGCTCGACGTTCGATAAGACCAAGTCGGTCATGGGCCTGTTGCCCAAGGCCATGATCGAGCACACCGACCAGGCGGTGGACGCCACCGAGGACCTGCTCAAGACCTATGGCAACAAGCCGGGGACACGAATTCGCGCCGGGGTGTCGTTCCGCGGCCTGAACAATTCCACCGACGAGCTGATTACGCGGCTCACCGAGCTTTCACGGAAATACGGCACCACGATCCAGACCCACGCGTCCTTCAGCGAGCAGACCCGGGCGAGCAGCCTCGAGACCTACGGCATGACCGAGATCGCGCGGCTTGAAAAACTGGGCGCGCTGGGCCGCAATTTCATCGCCGTCCATTCCGGCTGGCTGGAGCCCGAAGATATGGAGATCATGGCTCAGCGCCGCCCCAACATCGTCGCCGCGCCGAGCTCCAGCCTCCACAACGGCTACGGCAACACCACCATGGGCAAGCTGCCCGAACTCGCCGAGGCCGGCATCAATGTGGCCATCGGGTCCGATCATGCCACCTCGGGCATCGTCGACATGGCCCAGGAAATGCTGCTGCTGGCCGGCGGCTACAAGGAGACCCGGATCGACCCCCAGATCATGCCGCCGGAACAAGTCTTGGAGATGGCCACCATCAACGGCGCCCGCGCCGCCGGCCAGGCCGGCGAGATCGGCAGCATCGAGGTGGGGAAAGAGGCCGATCTGGTGATGTTCGACACCCGCCGCCCGGAATGGCAGCCTTTGTTCAATCCGGTGTCCAATCTGGTCTATAGCGCCACCGGCGCCTCGGTCACCACGGTTTATGTCGCAGGCATCAAGGTCGTCGACCATGCGCGCCTCACCCAGGTGGACGAGGACGAGATTTATGACGAGGTCGCCCGGGTCATGGACCGGTTGCGGGACAAGCTCGACATCAAAAAGTTCATCCGGCTGCAATGGCCGGTCAGCTAGACGGTTAAGACATCAGGATGGAATAGTGCGGCTGGAACTTCCCACCCCGATCGAATGTTTCGATCTCGCCATGGAGGATGGCGCCACCATCCGGGTGCGCCGCCACGGCAATGCGGACGGCGCGCGCATGTTCCTGTCCCACGGCAACGGCTTCGCGGCGGATGCCTATTTGCCGTTCTGGGGGCCGCTGGCCACCCGCTTTGAACTCATCATCTTCGATTTCCGCAACCATGGCCACAACCCGCCATCCGATGCCGCCAACCACAATTACGCCCAGATGTCGCGGGATTTGGAACGCATCTTCGAAGGCGTCACCGGCCGCCTCGGGGCCAAGACCAATATCGGCGCCTTCCATTCCATGTCGGGCCGCGCGGCGATGAAGCACGCCATCGAGATCGGCTGGCGCTGGGACGCGTTGTTCCTGTTCGACCCCCCCAATATACCGCTTGCGGGCCACCCGTTGCACCAACCCCTGATGGATTTCGAGCTGAAGCTGATCGCGTGGGCGAGCCAGCGCCAGGACCGCTTCAAGGACACCGGCGAGCTCGCCCAACAATATGCCGCGCTGCGCTCCCATAAAAATTGGGTCGAAGGCGCCCACGATCTGATGGCGCGGTCGGTGCTGCACCGGGAAGTTGAGACCGGCGACTGGGTGCTGAGTTGCCGGCGCGAGTTGGAGGCCTCGATCTACCGCCAGGCGCTGACCCTCAACCTCTGGCCCCGATATGACGAATTCGGCGGGCCGGTGAAGCTGATCGGGGCCGACCCATCGATCAAGAACCCGTCACCGACGGCGGCGGCCAACTTTGCCCTGCACCAGGAAAACGGCTATCCTTTTGAGGCCATTGCCGGGTCCGGCCATATGCTGCAGTTGGAAAGGCCGGCCGAATGCAGAAAGGCCGTAACCTCGTACCTGCGCGAACTGGGAATCGATTTTTAAACGTCGGGAGGGCGACCATGGCCATCACATTCGAGCAATTCCGCGACCGGGCGCGCCAGGCCCTGCAAGCCGACGGCGGCAATGACGGCCGCGAGGCGGTGCGCCAGGCCCTCGAAGAGCTATTGCAGAACTCCGATTTCGTCGCCGCCAATTGCGCGCCGGACCGGGAAGCCGGCGTCGAGGAGTTCTACCGCGACCCGGAAACCGATCTCCGCGTCCTGCTGCACACTTACAACGCCGGACGGATCACGCCGCCCCACAATCACGGCTCATCCTGGGCGATCTACGGCCAGGCGGTGGGCTATACCGACATCACCCTATGGAAATTCACCGGCGATGAAACCGAAGCCGGGGAAAAGACGGTGGAGCCCGTCGGCAAATCCCGCCTCCATCCACCCGAGGCCGGGGTCTTCCATCCCGGCGAACTCCATTCGATCCATTTCACCAAGGGCGGACGGGTGGTGCGGGTGACCGGCACCGATCTTAAGGCGGCGGGCCAGACCTCCTTCGCCGTCAAGCCGGGCATCGACGTCCCCGAAGCCAGCGCCTGAGGCCAATGGCCCGCCACCTACCCAGACCTCGCAGGTGCAGACCAGGAGATTTGAGCGCTTCTCAGTCGTTGGTCATGAGCGAAAGAAAAGACTCGACGGCCATGGGAAGCGAGAGTTAGAATTTTATCAACGCGGATGTTGGGATGTGCCGCCATTCATAAGGCACGGGGTCCCTATAGGATTGATCTCGGCCCGAACAAGCCGCGTTATATGTTCTTATCAGTTTTGGTTGTCGTTGCGATTGGGCCAGGCAGGTTCGCCAAAGTTTC
>JAZFWG010000385.1:0-7670 GCA_036448135.1 Alphaproteobacteria bacterium | reverse complement strand
CACCGTTAGTTGTAGCAAATTTATACCAATCCTATGACTCCGGCAAGACAGGTGAATTCTCCCCAGTTTTACCCGATCCCGAACAGGGCCTCGGCGGTGTTGCCGAGGATGTCGGCCTTGGCGCCGGCGTCCAAGTCGCAATCGTGCACCACCTTGGTGGGTTGGGGATCGCCGATCGGGAAGGGATAGTCGGAGCCCAGCATCACCCGGCCGGCGCCGACCAGGCGGCAGAGGAATCCCAGCGCCTCCGGGTCGAACAGCACGCTGTCGAAATAAAGCCCCTTCAGCCCCGCCACCGGGTCGGCGAAATCGTCCTTGTGGGTCTGATAGTTGCGGTCGAGCCGGCCCAGCATGTAGGGCAGGGCGCCGCCGCCGTGGGACAGGATCACCTTCATGGCGGGGAATTTCTGGAAATGCCCGGCGAACAGCATCCGCGCCACCGCCGTGGTGGTGTCGGAGCCGCGGCCGACGGTGTTGATCATGTGGTAGTCGTTGAGCCGGGGATCGCCACAGCCGAACATGGGATGGATGTAAAGCACGGTGCCGAGGTCGGACGCCATCTGCCAGAACGGGTCGAGATCGGGATCGTCGAGATTGCCCGACGCCCCCTTGGGCTGGGTGCCGATCATGGCGCCGGGAAACCCGGCATCGACGGCTTCCCGCAAAACCTCGGCGGCGAGCTTGCCGTCCTGCAACGGCACGCTGGCGAGCGCGGTCAGCTCGCCCCGCCCCACGGTCGCGGCCAGGAGATGCTCATTGATGAACCGGCTCCACGCCGCGCCTTCCTCGGCCGGGATCTCATAGCCGAAGCTGTCGAGCCAGCCGCCGCACACCTGATGGTCGATGCCTTGCTCCCCCAGCCATGCACAGCGCTGATCGGCATCGCGGAGCTTGGGCATGATCGGGCGTCCCTGGCTGCCGCCGCAGAAATTAAGCGCATAACGGCCGTCGTCGTGCAGCAGCTCCACCGACGGGAAATCCCGCGTGCGCTGATTGAAGGCGTCGAGCATGGCTTGCGGGGTGTAATGGGCGTGGGTATCGATGATCATCGGGCGGGGGTTCTCCTGTTTTGGCGGGCTTAGGTTTGTTCGTGGAGCAGTTTGGCGATGTCGCCAAGGCGCATGGGCAGGGTGGTGATCTCCAGCCCCCGGGGCGCCAGGGCATCGTTGACGGCGCTCGCCAATGCCGCCGGCGCGCCGAGATAGCCGCCTTCGCCCGAGCCCTTCTGGCCCATCGGCGTCAAGGGCGACGGCGTGCAGTGGTCCACGGTTTCGATCCTGGGGACCTCATGGATCGAGGGCAGCAGATAATCCATGAAGGTGCCGGTGAGCAACTGGCCGTCGGCGTTATATTCGAACTTCTCATAGAGCGCGGCGCCGATGCCGTGGGCGATGCCGCCATTGACCATGCCGTGGACGATGTCGGGATTGATCATGGTGCCGCAGTCATGGCCGATATAGTAGGAGAGAATCTCGATCTTGCCGGTCACCGGGTCGATCACCACCAGGGGGATGTGGGCCTCGAAGGAAAAGCACGGATACATCTGCACCCGGCCATCGGCGTCGGGCATGCCGCCGCCGCCGGGGACCTCCCAGACATAGCTCGCCTGTAGCCCGGGTTCGGTGTCCACCGGCATGTCGTGGTAGCGCCGGTGCGCGATCTCGACCATTTCGTCCCAGCCGATGCGGGTTGCGGGGTCGTCCCTGACCGCGACATCGCCGCCGTCATAGACCAGGCGGTCGGCGGGAAGCTGCAGATTGTGGGCGGCGATCTCCATCAGCCTTTGCTTGATCATCTTGGCCGCGCCCGAAGCAGCACCGCCCAGCATGATCGCCATGCGGCTGCCCACCGGGCTGTTGGACGGCAGGCTCGCCAGGGAATCGGCGCGCACCACGCGGATATCGTCCGGGTCGCGCTCCAGCTCCTCGCCGATCACCGTCGCCACCAGGGTTTCGTGGCCCTGGCCGGCGGACTGGGTGGCGATGATGCCGGTGAGATTGCCCATCAGGTCGATCTTGATCTGGCACGACTCCATCCAGGTGGTGGTGGGATTCTTGGGGTTGAACAGGGGCTCGAAGCCGGCGTTGCCGCCCGACGGCTCGAGGCAGGCCGAGAACCCGATGCCGGCGAGCAAGCCCTCGGCGCGGAGTTGATCGCGCCGCGCCACCAGGGCGGGGTAATCGGCGAGCGCCAGGGTCTTTTCGGTGACGGTGTGATAATCGCCGCTGTCGTACGCCGTGCCCGAGGGGATGGTGTAGGGGAACTCGTCCTTGGCGATGAAATTCAGCCGCCGGATCTCGACCCGGTCCATGTCAAGGTGCCGTGCCACCCGGTCGACGGCGGTCTCGATGGCGAAGTTGGTCGGTCCCTGGCCGAAGCCGCGCACGGCTTCCTGGGAGGTGATGTTGGTGCAGACCGATATGGGCTCGTATTCGACGCTTTGGATGCGGTAAGGCCCGACGATGGCGCCGATCGGCTTGCCCAGCTGCAGCGGCGCCCGGCCCGGATAGCACCCCACATTGTCGAGCGCGCGGATACGCAGAGATTTCAGCGTGCCGTCGTTATCGAAGGCGATGGAGACATCGAAGATGCGGTCGGGGCCGTGGGCATCGCCGCCGGTCATGTTCTCCAGCCGGTCCTCGATCAGGCGCACCGGGGCGCCTAGCTTGCGGGCGAGATAGCCCACCAGGACCGTGTGCTTGATGCCGCGCTTGACGCCGTAGCTGCCGCCGACATCGACGTCGTAATGGACCCGGATGCAATTGGCCGGCAGGCCCAGCGCCCGGGCGATCTGCTCGGCGTATTTGGGCATCTGGATCGAGGCCCACACCTCCAGGGTCTCGACGCCAGGGTTCCACCGCGCGATGACGCCGAAGGTCTCGATCGGCACCGTGGAATTCCGTCCCCAGCGCGCCCGGAAGCTTAGCTGGTGGTCGGCCCTGGCGAAGTCGCCGTCGACATCGCCCCAGGTGAACTTGCGCTGATACAAAATGTTGCTGCCATGATCGGGATGGACCAGGGGCGCCGACGCCTCGATGGCTTGCTCCGGGTCGACCACGAAGGGTTGCGGTTCGTAATCGACCTCCACCAGTTCGGCGGCATCCTCGGCGATGTGGCGGCTAATCGCCACCACGGCGCAGACCCATTCCCCGGCATAGCGCGCCACACCGGCGGCCATGGGCCGGCGCTTGATGTTGGGAAGGTCCAAACCTGAGAGCAGCGGATTGGTGGCCTCGACCAGCTCGTCGCCGGTGATCACGCTGACGACGCCGTCCAATGCACGGGCGGCGTCGGTGTGGATGGCGTCAATGCGTGCGCATGGATAGGGGCTGGTTACCAGGGCCACATGCAAGGTGCCGGGAAGGGCGATATCAGCGACGAAGCGCCCCTGGCCGGTAATAAAACGCCGGTCTTCCTTGGTGCGCCGCTTGTGGGAGACGTGGCGGAAGCGCGCTTGCTTGGTGGTTTCGTCAGCCATCGGCCTCGCCGGTCCTCAAAGCCGCCAGACGCACCGCCTCGATGATCTGCTGATAGCCGGTGCAGCGGCAGAGGTTTCCGCCCAAGGCGTCCATGATATCGTCGTCGCTGGGGTCGGGATTGGATTTAAGCAGGGCCGTGGCCGCCATCAGCATCCCCGGGGTGCAGAAGCCGCATTGCATGGCGTGGGCCTCCCAGAACGCGTCCTGCAATGGGCTTAAGGTGCCGTCGTCTTTGGCCAAGCCTTCCACGGTGGCGATGGCGTGGCCGTCGGCCTGGACCGCGAACATTAAACACGAGCGCACCGGGGCGCCATCGAGGATGACGGTGCAGGCGCCGCAGACGCCGTGCTCGCACCCGGCATGGGTGCCGGTTAGGCCTAAGACATCACGCAGGTAATCGACCAGGGTCAACCGGGGCGCGATCTCGCTTTCATGGGCCTTGCCGTTGACGGTGACGCGGATGGCGCGCTGCTTCATGGCCGCGCCTCGCTGACGGCTTGTTTGAGGGCGCGCGCCACCAGTTCAGGGGCGATGCGGCGGCGGTATTCGGCGCTGGCATGGACGTCGGAGCCGGGATCGATGGCTTCGGCCGCCAGCGCCGCCGCCTGATTGATGTGATTGTCATCGAGCCGCGCGCCGATCATGGCGTCTTCGCAAGCCCCCATGCGCAGCGGCTTGGGCGCGCCGCCGCCGATGGCAATGGCGCAGCGCCGACAATTGCCCTCATTGTCGGTCTCGATCTGCGCCGCGGCGGCAAGGATGGCGAAGTCGCTGTCGCGGATGCTGACCTCTTCGAAGCCGGTGCCGACATGTGCGCCGTCCCACACCGGGAAGCGCAACTCGGTCAGGCACTGATCCGGGCCAAGCGCTGTTTCCATGACGAAGGAAAAGAACCCGGCGGCCTGATAATGGCTTTCGCCGGAGTTGCTCATGGCCACCAGTTCGGCATCCAAGGTCAACGCCACCAGGGGGATCTCCGCCGCCGGGTCGGCATTGGCGATGCTGCCGCCGACGGTGCCGCGGTTGCGGGTCTGGGGATGGCCGACCAAGCGAAGCGCCTTGGCCAGCAGCGGTAGCTTTTGTTGGACCAGATCGGAGGTTTCGGCGTCGGCCTGGCGGGTGCAGGCCCCGATTTTGATGCCGCCCGCATCCTCGGCAATGCCTTGCAGTTCGGCCACGTGGTTGATGTCGATCAAAAGCGTCGGGCGCACCATGCGCATCACCATCAGCGGCACCAGGGTCTGGCCGCCGGCGATGATGCGGCTGTCCTCGCCGCCATCGGCAAGGGCCTGGCACACCTCCGATACGCTTTCCGCGCAGAGATACTCGAATTCGGCGGCCTTCACGGCTTATTCCGTTTCATGGTGACAAGATCACTAAGGGGGACAAATATCTGATCACCCCCGGCCATGGCCAGGGTTTTCAGCCCGATTGCGCCCAAATGGCGAAAAAACCACTGCGCCGGGAGCCGAATTTGTATATTACAGGGGCGCCCGAACCAGGGTGCCAAGTTCGTATGACCAAGGAATTCCGGCCAAAAGGCCGGAACCATCAGGGAAACCATGGGCTTAAAAGTGGATAAGGGGTCCGCCGGGGCCACGCCGTCCCCCACACGCGGCTACCGCGATCTGCGCGAGCATATCGCCGCGCTGCGCGATGCCGGACTCTTGGTCGAGGTCGACCGCGAAATCAACAAGGACACCGAGATGCACCCGCTGGTGCGCTGGCAGTACCGTGGCGGCATCGCCAAAGAGGACTGCAAGGCCTGGCTGTTCACCAATGTGGTCGATTCCAAGGGCCGCAAATTCGACATTCCGGTGCTGGTCGGAGGGCTGGCCGGCAACAGCGCCATCTTTCGCATCGGCATCGGCTGCGAGCTTGATCAGCTGAAGCCGACCTGGGCCCATGCCATGGCCAACCCGGTCGAACCCCATGCCGTCGATAGCGCCGACGCGCCGTGCCACGAGATCGTCCATGAGGGCAAAGCGCTGCTGGACGGCCATGGTCTCGATGACATCCCGGTGCCGATCTCGACCCCAGGCTGGGACAACGCGCCCTATACCTCGTCATCCCACTACATCACCAGTGACCCGGAAACCGGGGTCCAGAACATGGGCAATTACCGCGGCCAGGTGAAGGCGCCCGACCGCTTGGGCCTCAACACCTCGACGGAATTGCGCACCGGCGGCTATGTCAATTGGCTGAAATGGAAAGAGCGCGGCGAGCCCATGCCCTGCGCCGTGGTCATTGGCTGCCCGCCCATCGTCTCCTACGCGGCGGTCCAAAAAGTGCCGGAAGGCCAGGACGAACTTGCCGTAGCCGGTGGCCTGGCCGGGGTGCCCTTGAACGTGGTCAAGGCCCGGACGGTGGATTTGATGGTTCCCGCCGAGGCCGAGGTGGTGATCGAGGGCTTCGTGAACACCGAACTGCTCGAGCCCGAGGCGCCGTTCGGCGAATCCCACGGCCATGTCAATCTTTGCGAATACAACGCCTTCATGGACATCACCGCCATCACCCGGCGCAAGGGCGCCATCATCACATCGTGGATCAGCCAGGTTGCGCCCAGTGAATCCAGCGTCATCCGCAAGCCCGGCATAGAAACCAATCAAATGACCTTTTTGCGCGACAATCTCGGCATCCAGGGCCTGCTCGGGGTTTCCGCCCACGAACCCCTGACCGGTCTCTATCGGTTGATCATCCTCACCTTCGTGCGCGATGCGCCGCGCACCGAGATTTGGCGCGCCATGTACGGCATCTCGTCATTTCGCCGCTCCGAGGGCAAATGGATCATCGCCGTCAATGACGACATCGACCCCGAAAACACCGATGCGGTGTTCTGGGCCATGTCGTACCGGGCCAAGCCCCACCGCGATATCGAGATGCTCAAACACAAGGAAGAGGCCCACGGCCCCCGCAGCACGATAGATCATGAGGATTCGGCGCTGTTGGTCGATGCCACCCTGAAGGAGCCGTTCCCGCCGGTGGCGCTGCCCAAGCGCGAATTCATGGAACACGCCGCCGAGATCTGGGACGAACTCGGTTTGCCCAAGCTCACCCCCGAGGCGCCGTGGTACGGCTATAGCCTCGGCGAATGGAATGACGATCTCGATCATATGGCCGAGCTCGCAACCAAAAGCGAATATTGGGAGACCGGCAAGATCATCGCCCAGCGCCGCAGATCGGACGTGGAAATGAACACCGAAATCCGCACCCTCAAGAAAGAGGAGGACGCCTGACTGCGTCCCAATTCAAGAGAAAGGCTCACCCCATGGCGACCAAGGCGAAAGAGGCGGCCACATCATCGAAACCGGCGCGCGGCTACCGCGATCTGCACGAGCATATCGATGCGCTGCGCGAAGCCGGGCTCCTGATCGAGGTCGATCGCGAGATCAACAAGGACACCGAGATGCACCCGCTGGTGCGCTGGCAGTACCGCGGCGGCATCCCCGAAGCCGACCGCAAGGCCTGGCTGTTCACCAACGTGGTCGATTCCAAGGGACGCAAATTCGACATTCCGGTGCTGGTCTGTGGCCTCGCCGGCAACCGCGCCATCTATCAGTTGGGGCTGGGCTGCGATCTCGATCAGGTCAACGATGTCTGGATCCGCGCCATGAACAACCCGATCGAGCCCAACGTGGTCGAGAGCAAGGACGCGCCGTGCCACGAGATCATCTATGAGGGCAAGGATCTCTTAAACGGCAACGGCCTCGACGCCATTCCGGTGCCGATCTCGACGCCGGGCTGGGACAACGCGCCCTATACATCGTCGTCCCACTACATCACCAAGGACCCGGAAACCGGCATCCAGAACATGGGCAACTACCGCGGCCAGGTGAAGGCGCCCGACCGCATCGGCATGAACCCGTCGATCGAGCATCACACCGGCGGCTACATCCACTGGGTGAAGTGGAAGGAACGCGGCAAGAAGATGCCCTGCGCCATCGTCGTCGGCTGCCCGCCCATCGTGTCGTTCACCGCGGTGCAGAAACTGCCCGAGGGCCAGGACGAATTGCCGGTGTCCGGCGCCCTGGCCGGGGTGCCCTTGAACGTGGTCAAGGCCCGCACCGTGGATCTGATGGTGCCCGCCGAGGCCGAGGTGGTGTTCGAGGGCTATGTGAACTCCGAATTGCTCGAGCCCGAGGCACTTTTCGGCGAATCCCACGGCCTAGTTAACTTAATGGAATATAACGG
>JAZFWG010000384.1:0-3464 GCA_036448135.1 Alphaproteobacteria bacterium | reverse complement strand
GCCCCTGCAGGCACGGGTTTATTGATGGATATGGCGATCATGCCGAGCTCCAAGGAACCGCATCATGGTTGAGTTCGCCCTGCCCAAGAACTCCCGCATCACCGATGGCAAGCATTTTCCTGCCCCCGCCGATGCCGGCAACGTCAAGTCCTTCCGGGTCTATCGCTGGTCGCCGGATGACGATGACAACCCGCGCATCGACCGCTACGACATCGATCTCGATGATTGCGGCGCCATGGTTCTCGACGCCCTGATCAAGATCAAGGATCAACTCGATTCGACCCTGACCTTCCGGCGTTCGTGCCGGGAAGGCATCTGCGGCAGTTGCGCCATGAACATCGACGGCGTCAACACCCTGGCCTGTATCAAGCCGATTTCCGAGATCAAGGGCGATGCCAAGATCTATCCCCTGCCCCACATGGATGTGGTCAAGGATCTGGTGCCCGACCTTACCGTCATTGCGGCGCAATATGCCGCGGTCGAACCCTGGCTTAAGGCCGCCGACAATGGCACCGACCATGAGGAACGCCGCCAAAGCCCTGAGGAACGCGAGCGCCTGGACGGGCTGTGGGAATGCATCCTATGCTTCTGCTGCTCGACCGCGTGCCCGAGCTATTGGTGGAACGGCGACAAATTCCTCGGCCCGGCCATCTTGCTTCAGGCCTATCGCTGGATCGCCGATTCCCGCGACGAGGAGACCGAGGCGCGCCTCGATGCGCTGGAGGACCCGTTCAAGCTCTATCGCTGCCACACCATCATGAACTGCACCAGCACCTGCCCCAAGGGGCTCAACCCGGCCCGGGCCATAGCCGAGATCAAGAAACAACTTGCGGCGCGCGGCTGAAGTCCTTGTCTCAAATCGGGCGGTAAAAAATTAGGGAGGGTTGTGCGCCATGAAAGCCAACGCCAACGGCATCTCGATCAACTATCAAATCGAAGGCAAGGACGGCGCCCCGTGGGTGACGCTCGCCCATTCGCTGGGCGCCAATCTCACCATGTGGGACGACCAGGTCGCGGCGCTCGAGGACGATTACCGCATCCTCAGGATGGACACCCGCGGCCATGGCGCTACCGAGGCCACCGGCGGGGCCTATGATTTCAACCTGCTGGGCGCCGACATCACCAGTCTGTGGGACGTCTTGGAGATCGGCCACAGCCATCTGGTCGGGCTATCGCTGGGCGGCATGACCGCCATGGGCATGGCGTTGCGCCTTTCCGGCCGGCTCGATTCCATCACCGTGTGCTCGGCCCGCGCCGATGCCCCGGTCGCGATGTGCAAGCTTTGGGACGAACGCATCGCCCAGATCGAGGCCGAAGGCATGGCGCCCATGGTCGAAGGGACGCTCATGCGTTGGTTCACCCCGGACTTCGTGGCCTCGGGCTCAACCGTGCTCGACCAGGTGCGCGAAATGATCCGAACCACCAAACCAGCGGGCTATATCGGCTGCGCCCGGGCGATCCAAGGCCTCGATTTTCTGCCGCGCCTGGGCGAGATCACGGTGCCGACGCTGTTCATCGCCGGCGCCGGCGATGGCGCCGCGCCCGCCGAGGGCATGCAGGTCATGCACGCCGCGGTGAAGGGCTCGCAATATGTCGAGCTCAGCCCGGCGAGCCACATTTCGAACCTGGAGCAACCCCAGGCCTACAACGACGCGGTGATGGGGTTTTTGGCCAGCATATAAGGTCTGAACATGGCCGACGCCGCGGATCGATCGAACACCATCAGCGAAGACATCGCCGGGTTCATCACCGGTTTCGATCTCGACCATGCGCCGGACGCCGCCATCGGGCTTAGCCAGGTCGCATTTCTAGATACCATCGGCGTGATGCTGGCGGGCAGCCGCGAGCCGGCGGCGCGCATTGTTTGCGATGTGGCCGCCGCCGAAGGTGCGGCGCAAGTGGCCACCGTGGTTGGCAGTACCGTCAGGACCTCGCCCGGGAACGCGGCGCTGGTGAACGGCACCGCCACCCAGGCACTCGACTACGATCTCTCCTTCATGATCGGCCAGTCGACGGCGGCGCTCATCCCCGCCCTGTTGCCCCAGGCGGAATGCAACGATGCCACCCCGCGTCAGGTGATCGCGTCCTATATCGTCGGGGTCGAGATCTGCGCCAGGCTGGCGAAGTGCTTTCCGACGCTGTCGAGCGAGGGCGGCTGGCACGGCGCCGGCGTGCTGGGCACGGTCGCTGCGGCGGCGGCGTTGGCGAAGCTGACCAATCAGCCGGCCCGGGTGATCCCCGCCATCATCGGCATCTCGGCGTCGATGGCGTCGGGCGTCAGCGCCAATTTCGGCACCATGACCAAGCCGCTTCATGCCGGTCTCGCCGCCCGCAATGGCGCCCTCGCGGTCTCCTTGGGGGAAAAGGGCTTCACCGGAAGCGCCGCCGCATTGGAAGGCCCACACGGTTTCTTTTCGTCATTGGCCCAGGGCCTCGCGTGGGACACCGGTGGGTTCGATGATTTGGGCCAACGGTTTTATCTCATCGATCCCGGCTACAAGATCAAGCCCTTCGCCTGTGGTGGCTTGCTGCATTGTTCGATCGAGGCCGCGCTTAAGCTTCGCGGCCAAGCCCAACCGCAGATTGCCGATATTTCGCGCATCAAAATCGGTGTCAGCCAACACGCCAAGAACCGGGCCATCGACCGCTATCCGTGGTCGGAAGACAGCTCGCGCTTCTCTCTCAGATACCTGGTTGCCTACGCCCTGATCCACGGCGCGCCGAGGCTGTCCGCCTTCCGCGAAGAGGCCTTTGCCGATGACCAGGTTCGTGCTTTGTCGGAGCGTTGCGAAATCGTCTTGGATGATGAGTTCGCCACCCTCACCGGATCAGGCTACAGCCCGGGCCGGGTGACGATTTCCTTCGGCGACGCCGAACGGATAGAACATGCGGTCTATGTCCCCACCGGCACGCGCAAGACCCCCATGGGGGCCGATCAGATCAAGGAAAAGTTTATGGCCTGCGCGACGAGGGTGCTCAGCGATCAAGGCGCATGGCAATTGTATGACTACCTTCGCGGCTTTAGCACGCACCCCACATTGGGGGATTTGTGGCCCATGATCGCCGCCAGTGATGGCGATTGATGGGCAAGATGCGGGGGCAGCGATAAGGAACTTGTTCCGCCACCCCCACAAATCGGCCGTTCTCCGTTCACCCCGCCTGGGCGGCGGTTTGGGTGAGGGCGGGTTCGGCCCCGTCACCGATCGGGCCCGAGACGTCCTTGAAGGCCAGCATTTCGAAATAGCGCGTCGAATCCCCAAAGCGGAAGCCCTGGGCGAGGCCATCGACACTTTCCGGGTTCCTAAAGGTGCCGAACATCATGTCCAGGATCGGCAGATCCGCATAGTTGTAACTGTGGATGCCATGGCCGTGATGGATGCAGTGGCTTTCGGGCCGCTGGATGATATAGCCGAGCCACCGTGGCGTCGCGATATTGGCGTGCTGGAACACCGCATTGAAGCCGA
>JAZFWG010000383.1:0-15203 GCA_036448135.1 Alphaproteobacteria bacterium | reverse complement strand
CACGGAAGTCGGGAACCGCCGCCCCAAAATCGGCGCCTTGTACATGTCTGGTTACACCTCCAGCGCCGCCATCCACAATGGCGCATTGAAGCCCGGCGTGAATTTTATTCAGAAGCCTTATAGCAAGACCGCACTCGACCGGGCGATCCGGGGGGTATTGGATAGGGAAGAGGCGTGACCCATGCCCGCGACGCGGCTTTTGGTGATGGATGACGAGGCCGATTTTTGCGAGATCGTCCGTATCTCGGCCACCTCGCATGGTTATGACGTGACCGTTCTCACCGACCCAATGGAGTTCAAGGCGGTCTGTCATCACCTGAAGCCGGATATCATCGTGCTGGACATAGTAATGCCGAACATCGATGGAGTTGAGTTGCTGCGCTGGCTTGGCGAGCAGGAGAGTGGGGCGAAAATTATCGTCATAACCGGATATAACCAGCACTACGCGGAAATGGCGGGAAAGATCTGGGCTCAGTACGGTTTGGGGCCAATCCAGACACTGATGAAACCGGTCCGGGAGCGTGACCTTCGCGCCGCACTAAGTAGACATAGCGCGAAATGAACCCGTAGATAAAAAATCAGGCGAAGGGACCCGAGTTGGAGAGGGCCCTTTCCGCACCACTACGCGCGAGCAGGGCCTTGGCTATGATGGTTCGGGCCTAACCCCGCCTCTCCGCCGCAGCCTGCTCGACCACATCAAGGGGCGACGCCAGCATGAGACGGGCGCTGTCATCAACATAAGCATCCTCGAGCTGGGCCTGTAGGCGCCGGAACTTGACCGCGGCATCGGCAATGGTGCCGGCCGGAGCCGCTGCAATTGCGGCCTGGAGATCCCCAATGCGCTCCAGATCATCCTCTCTCCGCCGGCCAATCCTTGCCCTGTCGAGCACCCGCGTTGCCTCGGGCCAGGCTTCGTCAAGCAGGACGAACTCGGCCAGCAGGCCCATGAGCTCGGCTTCCATGGCTGCCAGGCTGGGGGGCGTGGGCAGGTTTCGGTGGGGCAAGCGGGAACGCTCATGGCCGGGGGACATACAGCGACATCTGTTGCGGTGGTCAATTCTTGGTCACTCGACGCCACAAGGGGCCACGCCGGAATGGCATAACCCCTTGTTTAAAATGGCTCCCCGGGAGGGACTCGAACCCCCGACCTAGTGGTTAACAGCCACCCGCTCTACCAACTGAGCTACCGAGGAATATGGGTCTAAAAAATTCCTGAAGTCTTGCCACCGCGCCGGCTCGCCAGGGATTTGCCCCGCGAGTGGGTCAAGGCGGCCAATCGCCGGGACCATATTACTAAATCGAATTTCCAATGCCAGAACTTCGTAAAAAAAGCTTTTATAGCGCCCGTCAGGCCCGGTGGAAGTTGGAGGCCGGAGTCGGAATCGAACCGGCGTAGCGGGATTTGCAGTCCCGTGCATGACCACTCTGCCATCCGGCCTGATCTCCCGGGCTTGGCGGAGTGGGAGATATAGGGACTTCCCCCCATAGGGTCAAGGCGTGCCCGGTTGCCAGGATCGGCACTCGGATAAGCGCTGTGTGGCGTTGTGTTCCTTACCAGAGCAAAGTATAACCCGTTGACGGAAATGCCATTGCGGAGACAATCTGCGAACATGCGGCCACCAATCCGCCCCCGCCCGGAAAGAACCTTTCTTCAATGATCGATTTCGCCACCGCAAGGCGCAATATGGTGGAATGTCAAATCCGCCCCAACAAGGTCACCGATGAGCGCATCCTCGCGGCCATGGCCGAGGTCCCGCGCGAACGTTTCGTGCCCGATCACATGGCGTCCATCGCCTATGTGGATGAAGATATCGATATTGGATCCGGGCGTTGCCTGATGGAACCGTTGGCACTGGCGCGGATGCTGCAATGCCTGGAGATCAAGGACACCGAGGTGGCGCTGGTGATCGGCTGCGCCACCGGTTACGCGGCGGCGATCCTGGCCCGGCTCGCGGCGACGGTGGTTGCCCTTGAAAGCGACCACGCCCTTGCCACCGGTGCGACCCGCACCTTGGAAGAGCTCGCCTACGACAATGTCGTCGTCGTCGAGGCCGATTTGCGCTCGGGTCTCGGTCAGCAGGCCCCCTATGACGTCATCCTGTTCGGTGGCGCGGTGGCGTCCATCCCCGACCTGATCAGCGACGAGCTTGCCGAAGGCGGCCGCCTTTGCGCCGTCGTCGATGACACAAGCGGCATGGGCAAGGCGGTGATGGTGGTCCGTAAGGGCGGCGTGCTGTCGCGCCGGGTGATGTTCGACGCGGCGATGCCGATGTTGCCGGGATTCACCCGCGAGGCGGGTTTCGTGTTTTAGGTGAAAGATTGCGGAGAGATGATGACACAGCCAAGACCAGTTCCAGCGTCGTTCCCTGGCGCGCTTGTGATCACGGCGGCCTTGGCGCTGATGGCCGCGATGCCGGTCACGCCGGCGGGCGCGGTGACCCTGATGGAGGCGCTGGCCAAGGCCTACATCAACAACCCCACCCTTTTGGCCGACCGCGCACGCCAGCGCGCCACCGATGAACAGGTGCCGCAGGCGCTGTCGAAATGGCGCCCCGAGGTCACGCTTTCCGGCGAGATTAGCCGCGAGCGCGTCTACAACCCGTCCGCGAGCGAGGTCGTGCAGTACCGCACCCCGCGCACGGGCGAGATCATCGTGGACCAGCCGGTGTATCGCGGCGGCCGCACCGTCGCGCAAACCCGGCGCGCCGAAGCCCAGGTCCAGGCCGGACGGGCCGACCTTGTTGGCACCGAGCAGGATGTTCTGCAGGACGGCGTCAGGGCCTATATGAACGTGCTCAGGGACCAGGCGGTGCTGGATCTCAATATCCGCAACGAGCAGCGCCTGCGTAGCCAGCTTCAGGCCGCCCGTGACCGCTTTCAGGTCGGAGAGGTCACCCGCACCGATGTGTCCCAGGCCGAGGCCCGCCATTCCCGCAGCACCGCCGACCGCATTCAGGCCGAAGGCGACCTGATCTCGTCGCGCGCGGTTTACCGCAGGGTCATCGGCGAGGCGCCGGCCAAACTGACGCCGCCGCAGCCGATCGAGAGTTTGCCGCGTACCGAGCAGGAAGCCGAGGACAGTGCCCGAACCCAAAACCCGGAGGTGTTGTCGGCGCGCTTCGATGAAGAGTCGGCGCGCCACAATGTGGACCTGATCCGCGGCGAGCTGTTGCCCGAGATTTCGCTCAGGGGTTCATTTTCCAAGGACGAAGAGATCTCATCCAGCACCAGACAAAGGGAAACCGCTGAAATCATTGCCGAGCTCACGGTCCCGCTTTACCAGTCGGGTTCGGTCTATTCGCGTCTGCGCCAGGCCAAGGAAACCGGGAGCCAGCGCCGGTTGGAATTGGCCGAGGCCGAACGCAACTCCGTCGAGGCGGCGACCCGGGCCTGGGAGAATTTGCAGACCGCGAAGGCGCGGGTGCAATCGTTCGAGGCTGAAGTTCGCGCCGACAAGATCGCCCTCGAGGGGGTCCAGATCGAGGCCCAGGTAGGCTCACGGACGGTCCTTGATGTTCTCGATGCCGAGCAAGAGCTGTTGGATGCCCAGGTCAGTCTGGTGCGGTCCCAGCGCGACGTGATCGTGGCCGGATTCGATCTCCTCGCCGCGATTGGCCGTCTGACTGCCAGGGATCTCAAACTTCCGGTCACCCTGTATGATTTCGAGATCAACTACAAAGCGGTCCGGGACAAATGGTTTGGCTCCGGGAAATCCGCCGAATAAGAGCACAGGTTATCGGGATTGGTTTACGTTATGTTGACATTTTTATTACATTGATCTTGGTCTTAACTGATTTTTTGTTACATTGGGCCAGGAATTTAAGCGGAGCTATGTTTCGCCCTCCCGGCCAGACCTCGGTTGACCATGACAGACAGCGACCCCAAGACCCAGCAAGAACCGACAATGGAGGAGATACTCGCCTCCATTCGCCGCATCATCTCCGAGAACGATGAGGATGAACAGCCACAAGAGACTGAAATGGAAGCTGAGAGTTCTAAAAAACCTGAAAACAAGGAATCCGCCGAGCCGTCAGAGGCCGGGGAAGAGGTTCTGGAATTGACGGAAATGGTCGAGGAGGATGGCTCTGTCGTCAGCCTTTCCAAAGAGGAAGAGGAGGGAGAAGATATCCCGGATGAGGCCGAGGTGACGGAACCCGAAGCCGCTGCCGAAAAGCCTGCCGCCGAAGAGCCCGCTGCCGAGGAGCCCGCTGCCGAGGAGCCTGCGGAAGAACCCGCCGCCGAAGAGCCTGCTGCCGAGCCCGATGCTGCTGCCATGCTGGTTTCCGAGCAGACTTCGGATGCTTCAACTTCCGCCCTTTCAGAACTGAACCAGGAATTGACCAAGGAGCCGTTATCCGCGGGCAATATCTATATGGGCACGGGCCGCACCTTGGAGGGTATGGTTCAGGACATGCTCCGGCCCATGCTCAAGGAGTGGCTGGATGAAAATCTCGCCCCAATGGTCGAGAATCTGGTTAAAAAGGAAATCCAAAGGATGGTGCGCCGGGCCGAGGATTAGGGTCCGGACCCTAAGCCCGCTTTCCATTCAACCACTTTATGCCCTGGCTTACCCGTTCGATCCCGGCTTGATCAGAATCGCCTGGCCGCTATCGAGCACGGCGAAGGCGAGACCGTTTTCATCGCAATACTGATCCCAGGCACGGCCCGCGCCCGGTGTCATGGGCGATATGTAATCGTCATTGACGATGACGCCACCGTCGGCAAGGCGGGGGTAGAAATATTGCAGCCCCGCCAGTGTCGGGTCAAACAGATCGACATCCAAATGGACGAAGGCCCAGTTGGTCTCGGGTAGGTCCCCGAAGACCTCGGGGATCCAACCTTTGTGGATGACGGTATCGGGGAACTCGGCCATGGTGGCGCGGACATGGTCGACCGGGGTGGCGAAATCCCCTTGGTGATAGTAGAGACCCTTTTGCACCTCACCACCATTCCCAGATGCGATGTCCAGGGCGTCGTCGGTGGTCGGTTGGCTCAGCCCTTCGAAACTGTCGATGAGATGGAACCCGGCGCCGGTGAAGCTCCTCTCCCGCGCCCGCGCCAACCGCGCCACCATCAAGGCCGAGAATCCACGGAGCACACCGCATTCGGCCCAGGCCCCTTCCACATCGAGAGCGTGTTCGAAATAGCGTGCCAGCGCCATGGCGCGTTCGGCGCGCCGGATCTCCTTCCAGCCCGGAGATTCGGTCTCGCTTGCCGCCATGCAATCCCGGTAGAGCTCCAGGAAAGGCAGGCCCATGACGGTGACCGCGCCCAACAAAATGTCGAGATGTTGCTCGATCGGGGCATCGGGCATCACCGATTCCAGGCGCTTTTGCAGATCGAAATAATTGTAAAAGGGTTCGTCCGGCATGTTGTTGCGCCGCAACCTTTTATGAATGCACACCTCAAAGTCGGGACAATAGGTAGATCGGCGCCGCGCCGCAACGGTTTCGGCACGACTTATCCCTTGGCTTGCTCCAAGACTTGCCCCATGACTTGGCCCATGACTTGGAGGTTGGATTTGGTTACATTCCCGCCGTCTGAAGTGAGGATGAACATGCCGAGGCAAGGAACAATCGTTGACGCTTGAAAAAACCTACCGGCCCGCCGAGGTCGAAGCCAGGCATTACCAGTTGTGGGAAAGCACCGGCGTCTTCGCCGCCGATGCCGCCTCGGCGCGCCATCCCTACACCATCATGATGCCGCCGCCCAACATCACCGGCAGCCTCCATATGGGCCATGCCCTGACCTTCACCCTGCAGGATATCCTGGTGCGTTTCATGCGCATGCGGGGCCGGGACGCCCTGTGGCAGCCGGGCACCGACCATGCCGGGATCGCCACCCAGATGGTGGTGGAGCGCCAACTCGAAGCCATGGGGTCGTCGCGCCACGACCTCACGCGCGAGGGTTTCGTCGAAAAGGTCTGGGAATGGAAGGCGGAATCGGGGGACACCATCACCCACCAACTGCGCCGGCTCGGCGCCTCGCCGGATTGGGCGCGGGAACGCTTCACCATGGACGAAGGGCTGTCGGCGGCGGTGCGCCGGGTCTTCGTCCAGCTTTACAAACAGGGCCTGATCTACCGGGACAAGCGTCTGGTCAACTGGGATTGCAAGCTGCAGACCGCGGTCTCCGATCTCGAGGTGGTGCAGACCGAGATCAACGGCCATCTCTGGCATTTCAAATATCCCATCGAAGGCGGCGAGGGCCGGACCATCACCATCGCGACGACGCGGCCCGAAACCATGCTGGGCGACACCGCCGTTGCCGTCCATCCCGACGATGACCGCTACCGGGACTTGGTGGGAAAGAACGCCATTCTGCCCATTGTCGGCCGGCCGATCCCCATCGTCGCCGACGATTATGCCGACCCCGAGACCGGCTCCGGCGCCGTCAAGATCACCCCGGCCCACGACTTCAACGACTTCGAGGTCGGCCGCCGCCACGATCTTGACATGGTCAATGTGCTCGACGCCGTGGGCTGTATCAACGAAACGCGCCCGAGGCCTACCGCGGCCTCGACCGTTTCGAGGCCCGCACCCGCATCATTGCCGAGATGGAAAAGCTCGGGCTTGTGGAACGGATCGAGGATCATGTTCACACCGTCCCCCATGGCGACCGCTCAGGCACCGTGTTGGAGCCGTGGCTGACTGACCAATGGTTCGTCGACGCCAAGACCCTGGCGGCGCCCGCCATCGAAGCGGTTGAGAGCGGCCGCACCGAATTCGTCCCCCGCCATTGGCAGAACACCTATTTCGAATGGATGCGCAACATCCAGCCCTGGTGCATCTCGCGCCAGATCTGGTGGGGCCACCAGATCCCGGCCTGGTACGGGCCCGACGGCACCATCTTCGTCGAGGAGACCGCCGCCGAGGTCGAGGCGGCGGCGGCGAAGCATTATGGCACCGCGGTGCCGCTCAAGCGGGATGAGGACGTGCTCGACACCTGGTTCTCGTCGGCGCTGTGGCCGTTCTCGACCCTGGGATGGCCCGAAGAGAGCACCGAGCTCGAGCGCTATTACCCCACCGACGTGCTGGTCACCGGCTTCGATATCATTTTCTTCTGGGTGGCGCGGATGATGATGATGGGGCTGCATTTCATGGGCGAGGTGCCGTTCCACACCGTCTATATCCACGCCCTGGTGCGCGACCTCCACGGCCAGAAGATGTCCAAGTCCAAGGGCAACATCATCGATCCCCTGGACCTGATCGACAGCTATGGCTGCGACGCTTTGCGCTTCACCCTGGCGGCGCTGGCGGCCCAGGGCCGTGACATCAAGCTCGACGAACCCCGGGTCGAGGGCTACCGCAATTTCGCCACCAAGCTGTGGAACGCGGGCAGGTTCTGCCAGATGAACCAATGCCGGCCCAAACCCGGGTTCGACCCGGCGGCCAACTCCGAGACCATGAACCGCTGGATCGCGTCGGGCATCGCCGGTCTCGGCGAACAGGTGGCCAAGGCCATCGGCGCCTACCGCTTCAACGAAGCGGCCGGCGCGCTCTATCAATTCACCTGGGGCACCTTCTGCGACTGGTATCTGGAAATGATCAAGCCGGCGCTGGGCGGCCCGGATGGCGCCATCAAGGACGAGACCCGGGCCACCGCTGCCTGGGCGTTCGATCAATTGCTCCACATGCTGCACCCGTTCATGCCCTTCATCACCGAAGAGCTGTGGGAACAGATCGGCGAAGAGCGGGAGAACCGGCTGATCTCGGCGTCATGGCCCGACTTCGGCGCTGAACTTACCGATGACGCCGCCGAGACGGAAATGGACTGGGTGGTGCGGCTGGTCTCGCTGATCCGTGGTGTCCGCGCCGAGATGAACGTGCCGGCGGCGGCAAAGATTCCCATGGCTATCAAGGACGCCAACGCGGCAAGCCTGGATAGGCTCGAGACCCACCATGAGCGCATCCTCACCCTGGCGCGCCTGGATGCCGCCGAGCCCTTGGGCGCGGATGGCGTGCCCGAGGGCGCGGTCCAGCTGGTGTTGGATGAGGCCACGGTGATCCTGCCGCTGGCCGGTGTCATCGATATAGCCCAAGAGAAGGATCGGCTCGGCAAGGAGCTCGGCAAGATGGCGGGCGAGATCGGCAAGATCGAAAACAAGCTCGGCAACGTCCAGTTCATCGCCAAGGCGCCGGCCGAGGTGGTGGAGGAAAACCGCGAACGGCTGGCCGAGGCCATCGCGGGCCGCGCCAAGCTGGAAGAAGCGCTTGATCGCCTCACCGCGATTTGATGCTTGTGGTGACCGATTCTGCGTGACAGACGCCCGGTTACCGCGTAACTTTTATCCAACAGAAAAAAATCTATCGAGGCTTGGCGTCAGTGTAGGGTTTACGCGTTCAAGGTCTTGCGTTTCCCTTTTTAGAAATCCTTTTTTGATTTTCTGACATCAGCTGCATCCGGTGCGTGGGCACATGCCCGCGTACTTTAGCAACGGGGAAAGCATATGACCGTAGCATTCACCATTAACGGCAAATCGTCGCGGACCGGCGCCAAGGCGGACACACCGCTGTTGTGGGTCATCCGCGAGCATCTCAAACTGACCGGGACCAAATACGGTTGCGGCGCCGGGCTTTGTGGCGCCTGCACTGTCCATGTCAATGGCGTCGCGGTGCGGTCATGCCAGACCGAAGTCGGCAGCGTCGCCGGCAAGACGGTGACGACCATCGAGGGTCTGTCAAAGGATTCCACCCATGCCTTGCAGAAGGCCTGGGTCGCCGAACAGGTGCCCCAATGCGGCTATTGCCAGTCGGGGCAGATCATGAAGGCGGCGGAGTTGCTCGCCAGGAACAAGAGCCCGTCCCGCGCCGACATCGTCAGCCACATGAACGGCAACATCTGCCGTTGTGGCACCTACACCCGGATCATCAGCGCCATTCAGCGCGCCGCGAAGGAGGCCTAAGCCATGACGAAGATGACCTCCATAGGACCAGAACTTTCCCGCCGCGGTTTCCTCGTGGGGACCGGCGGGCTCACCTTTGCCGTCGCGCTCGGCGCGAACGGCGTCACCCTGATCTCACCGGCCCGGGCCAAGGCCACGGCACAGGAGATTTCCGCCTGGGTCCGCATTGCGCCCGACAACATGATCACCATCTTCACCCCCGCCGCCGAAATGGGCCAGGGGTCGATGACCAGCGTGCCGCTGGTTCTCGCCGAGGAACTCGACGCCGATTGGGACAAGGTCACCCTGGAATGGGCCCCGGCCGATCCCAAGATTTATGGCTACACCCGCAAGCGGCGTGGCCGCATCAGTCAAAGCATGGCCATCGTCGGCTCCCGCGCGGTGATGATGTATTACAAACAGATGCGCATGGCCGGCGCACAGGCGCGCAAGGTGCTGATTGTTGCGGCGGCCAAGAAGTGGGGCGTAAGCCCAGCTTCGCTCAAGACCGAACCCAGCGTCGTGGTGCACCCGGCGTCAGGACGGCGTATGAGCTATGGCGAGATCGCAACCTTCGCCAAGATGCCGGCCAAGATGCCCAAGGTGGAAAAGGGCGAGCTCAAGAAAAAGAGCGACTTCCGCCTGATCGGCAAGTCGGTGCCGCGCCGGGACATCCCGGCAAAGACCGATGGCACGGCGAAATTTGCCAGCGACATCCAGCTTCCGGGCATGGTCTATGCCTCGACCGTCCATTCGCCGGTGCAAGGCGGCAAGCCCAAAAGCTGGAACGAAGCCGCCGTCAAGAAGCTGCCCGGCGTGCTTGGCACCGTAAAGCTGCAACAGGGCGTTGCCGTGATCGCCGACAACTTCGAAAATGTGTTGGCTGCCCGCAACGAGCTCAAGATCACGTGGTCGAAGGCCAAAGCGTCGGGCTTCGATTCCGAAACCGCCCTGGAAAAAGACTATCCCAGGATGGCGAACGACCCCAAGGCGAAGTCCAAGAGCCTGCAGAAGATTGGCGACGACAAGGCGGCCTTTGCCACGGCAGCCAAGACGTTCAAGGCGGAGTACAGGAGCGACATGGGCTATCACGCCCAGATGGAGCCCCTGAACGCCGTCGCCCGCTTCGACGCGGCCGCCAACCGGGCCGAGATCTGGGAAGGAACCCAGGCGCCGGGCCGGTCGCGGTCCAACATCGCCAAGGCCCTGGGCTTGAAGAAAAGCCAGGTGAACCACCACCAGATGTATATGGGTGGCGGATTCGGGCGCCGTTCAAATACCGACTACACCATCGAGGCGGCGCTGATTTCCAAGGAAATCAACAAACCCGTCAAGATGATCTGGACCCGGGAAGAGGACATCGCCTACGGCATGTTCCGGCCCCAAGCCTATCTTCAACTGGAGGCGGCGCTGGATGCGTCCGGCAAAGTCATCGGTTGGCGGCATTCCGTCACCGGCGACGGCAAGCGCTTGCTGCATTCGGGGATCAAGAACTTTTACTACGACATCCCCAACAAGAATATCGAACGCCGCGGCACCTCCCATGGCATCCGTCTCAAGCATTGGCGGGCGGTGGGCCATGTCTTCAACGTCTATGCCATCGAATCCTTTGTCGACCAGATGGCGGCGGCGGAAGGCTTGGACCCGCTGGACTTCCGGCTCCAACGCATGTCGCCGATCTCCAAGGCGACCCGGGTGCTGAAAACCGTGGCCAAGATGTCGGACTGGGGTTCGAGGAGGCCCAAGGGCCGGGCGGTCGGCCTGTCCATGACCGAACGCTCGAAATCCCTCGGCGCCCATGTCGCGGAAATATCCCTCGACCGCCAAACCGGCAAGATCCGGGTCCACAAGGTGTGGGCCGCGATCGACGCCGGCACCGTGGTCCAGCCCGATGCCGCCAAGCGCAACATCGAAAGCGGCATCATCTATGGCCTGTCATCGGTGTTGAAGGAACGGGCCACCATGAAGAACGGGATCGTGGAGCAGACCAACTTCCACGATTACGAAGTGCTTCGCATGTCCGAGGCGCCGGAAGAGCTCCATGTGGAATTCCTCGACCGTGACACCAAGCCCACCGGCATCGGCGAGCTGGGCAATCCCGGCACCGCCGCGGCGGTCGCCAATGCCTTCCATG
Source organism: Alphaproteobacteria bacterium (assembly GCA_036448135.1). GTDB lineage: Bacteria > Pseudomonadota > Alphaproteobacteria > SMXQ01 > SMXQ01 > JAZFWG01. Next base: position 4,185 of record JAZFWG010000383.1, on the reverse strand, counting down.
CGCTCACCGGCAAGCGGCTCAATCACATGCCGTTCACGCCGGACCGCGTCAAGGCGGCGCTCAAAGCCTAAATTTTCCGTGCTTACCCATGGGGCCGTGACCCGCAAGGGCCGCGGCCCTTTTTTTCGCCGGGGTTCTAGGCACTAGGCACGGGACCGTGGCTTTCGTATTGTGGGGCAGCCATGAATTTCCCCAATTCCGCGCCTCAGAGGTATCCGTCATGCCCGACGATCTGACAAAACCCCGCTTCGACAAATCGAAGCTGCCGTCCCGCCACGTCACCGAGGGGCCCGAGCGCGCCCCCCACCGGTCGTACTATTACGCCATGGGCCTGACCGAGGAGCAAATCCACCGCCCGCTGGTCGGCGTCGCCACCTGCTGGAACGAGGCCGCGCCCTGCAACATCACCCTTAGCCGCCAGGCTCAATCGGTGAAGAAGGGCGTCGATGCCCAAGGCGGCACCCCGCGCGAGTTCACCACCATCACCGTCACCGACGGCATCGCCATGGGCCATGAGGGCATGAAGTCGTCCCTGGTCAGCCGCGAGGTCATCGCCGATTCGGTGGAGCTCACCATGCGCGGGCACTGCTATGACGCCCTGGTCGGGCTCGCCGGTTGCGACAAGTCGTTGCCCGGCATGATGATGGTGATGCTGCGCCTCAACGTGCCGTCGGTGTTCATGTATGGTGGCACCATCCTGCCCGGCAAGTACAAGGGTAAGGACGTCACCGTGGTCGATGTGTTCGAGGGCGTCGGCCAGTTCGCCGCCGGCAACATGACGGCGGAGGAGCTTCACGAACTCGAATGCGTGGCGTGCCCGTCGGCGGGGTCGTGCGGCGGCCAGTTCACCGCCAACACCATGGCCTGCGTGTCCGAAGCCATGGGGCTGGCGCTGCCGGGCTCGGCCGGGGCGCCGGCGCCCTATGTATCCCGCGATGCCTATGCCGAGCGCTCCGGCGAGGCGGTGATGAATTTGATCGAACACAATCTCCGCCCCCGCGACATCGTCACCCGTGCCGCCTTGGAGAACGCCGCCCGGGTGGTGGCAGCGACCGGCGGGTCCACCAATGCAGGCCTCCATCTTCCCGCCATCGCCCACGAGGCCGGGATCGATTTCGATCTCGACGATGTCACCGAGATCTTCAAGTCGACGCCCTATATCGCGTCCCTCAAGCCGGCCGGCGACTATGTCGCCAAGGACCTTTATGACATCGGTGGGGTTTCGGTGGTGATGAAGACGCTGATGGACAACGGCTATTTCGACGGCAGCTGCATGACCGTCACCGGCAAGACCCAGGCCGAGAACCTCAAGGATGTGGAATTCCCCCAGGGCCAGGACGTGGTGCGCCCGGCCGATGATCCGATCTCGCCCACCGGCGGCGTCGTCGGCCTCAAGGGCACGCTGGCGCCCGAGGGCGCCATCGTCAAGGTGGCGGGCATGGAAGAAATGACATTCAGGGGCCCCGCCCGGGTGTTCGACTGCGAGGAAGACGCTTTCGAGGCCGTGATTGGTGACAACATCGACGACGGCGACGTCATCGTCATCCGCTATGAGGGGCCCAAGGGCGGCCCCGGCATGCGCGAGATGCTGTCGACCACCGCCGCGCTCTATGGCCGTGGCATGGGCGGCAAGGTGGCGCTGATCACCGACGGGCGCTTTTCCGGCGGCACAAGGGGCTTTTGCATCGGCCATGTCGGGCCCGAGGCGGCGGTGGGTGGCCCCATAGGCTTGCTGCGGGACGGCGATATCATCTCCATCGACGCGGACAAGGGGGTGATGGACGTGGAGCTATCAACAGATGAGCTCGCGGCCCGCAAGAAGTCGTGGGTGCCGAGACAGAACGATTACCGGTCCGGCGCGCTGTGGCACTATGCCCAGCTGGTGGGCCCGGCCTGCAACGGCGCCGTCACCCACCCCGGCGCCAAAGCCGAGACCCACACCTACGCCGATATCTAGCGGTTGGGCATGACCCCGCAACCGAGGGGCCCGATCATCCTTTGAACGTCAGGTCCGCCGGCGAGATCAGCACGCCGAACTCGGCGCACCAGATCACCACGCTCGGATAGGTGGCAAGATCGACGCCCTTGGGGATGGCATATTTCTGGCTGCCCTTGAAGGACCGCAAGCGGCCGAGATCGATGAACATGGTGTCCTTCACCTCACCGGAGCGCCGGATCATTTTTTTCGGAACCAGATAGACATGGAATTTGGGTCCTGGCCCGACCTCGAAATCCGCTTCCAGGAACACGGTTCGCCGATAGACCGTCACCCGCCCCTTGCCATAGTGGATCGGGTCGGCGGGGTTGGCGTGAACGAAGTCGCCACGGGCGACGGCGACGGTTTTTTCAGCCCCCGTCAAGGTCTCCATGGCTTCCGGCGGCGGAAAGGCGAAGGGAAACAAGAAGAACCCGAGGGCAATGCCGGCGCTCATGCCAATCAGCCCGCCGACAATGAAAACGCTGATATATCGCCTCATGGCCATACCCCTTCATTGCCGCCGGCGCCACCGGCCGGCCGTCCATACCATAGGGGGCCTTTCACAAATTGAGATAGGTCTTATTTGGCCTTGATTGCCGCCAGGAACTTCCGGACCCGGTTGGCATTGACCCGGGCATCGCGGCGGCCGACCCGCGAGGACGACCGCACATCCACCCGGCTCCCCTTGGCGTCGGGCGCGATGCGAATGACCACATCATCCACGAAGCCAAACCAGAAACTGGTCTCGAAGGCCTCGATTCGCTGGGCCGTCTTGTCGGTGGCAGAGATCGCCCATCCCAAGCTGCGCGCCGTCGCCAGAGCCTTGTCAAAGGCTTGACCAGGCTTGAGGCCAAGTGTGATGGGTTTGATGTCCGGGTAATGCTGTTTTTGCAGTTTTGCCTTGGCGGGGCCGTAAGTGGCCTTGTTTCGGGCCTTGGCTTTCTTCCTCAGTTCCAGCGCCGCCACGAAGTTCGGCGGATTGACCATGTCCGTCGTGATGTCGGACAACCGTGGCGATGCGCGCAATTCCACCCGGTTTGCGTAGGGTACCCATGCGGACGTGATGCCTGCCGCCAACCCCACCAGGCCCAGGGCAATGCCGATGGTAGATTTTCTCTGGATCGACATGGCGCCACCGGCCAAAGCAATGGCGGCTGAGAACAGCCCGCCATAAGCAATCCAGCCAATGGCGCCAAAGGCAGACCGATAGCCCCACCAGCCCCAACTTGTCCCGAGAGCCGCCAGTATCAAGGACAAAAAGACCATCAGGGCGATAGCGGCCCCGGCCTTTGCCACAAATGTTGCGCTGAATTGCATCGTGGATCCCTCCATCAATGACGTTGTCGCCGCCTTCAAACCATGATCGGGAATACTCGCACAGAGCGGATCGGGGATGGAAGAACAATCGTCACAAATTGGCAGATGTCAGAGATCAAGTTCGCACCACACCGGGGTGTGGTCGGAGGCTTTGGTCTCGCCCCGGGGGCCGCGGTCGATGTCGCAGGCGCTAACCACGTCGGCGGCCTGGGGCGACAGCAGCAAATGGTCGATGCGGAGGCCGAAATCCTTCTGCCAGGCGCCGCCCTGGTAATCCCAATAGCTGTAGCGCCCGGGCCCGGTATGGAACGCCCGGAAGGCATCGGTGAAACCAAGATATAACAGTTCCCGGAACTTGCGCCGCGTCTCCAGCCGGTAGAGGGCGTCGTCGGTCCAGTTTTCGGGATTGTAGACGTCATCGGCGGTGGGGATGACGTTGTAGTCGCCGCCGAGCACCAGGACTTCCTCGTTGGCGAGGAGTGATTGGGCGTGGGCGCGGAGGCGGTCCATCCACGCCAGCTTGTAGGGATATTTGTCGCTGTCTGTCGGATTGCCGTTGGGAAGATAGATCGAGGCGACCCGCACCATCTTACCATCGGCCGCGGCCGCGGCCTCGATATAGCGCGCCTGGTCGTCGGTCTCATCCCCCGGCAGGGCGGTGGTGATGTCCTCCAGCGGGCTTTTCGACAGGATGGCGACGCCGTTATAGGCCTTCTGTCCCGCCACCGCGATGTTGTAGCCGAGCTCCTCGATCTCACCCCGGGGGAAGGTTTCCTCGACGGTCTTGATCTCTTGCAACAGCAAGATATCTGGCGCTGCATCCTTCAGCCACGCCACCACATTGGGCAAACGTGCGCGCACCGAGTTGACGTTCCAGGTGGCGATCTTAA
>JAZFWG010000382.1:0-6310 GCA_036448135.1 Alphaproteobacteria bacterium | reverse complement strand
TGGGGCAGCCGGAACAGCCACCGGCCAGGAAGATCGCCCATATGGCGGGGGTTTTATGCGAATAGACAACACCAAGCCGGTTTCCAGGGGCCGTCCCGTCACCAAGGCCAAGGGCGTGGCCGATATCTCGCAGGCGCAGACCGTCGAGCCGGCCCGGGATTCGTCCTCGATCATGGGCATTCCCGAGATCGAGCTGACGCCCAAGGTCCATGCCGCCATCATGACCCTGCTGCAGGAGGTGGCGCGTTTGCGCCAGGACCTCGAGGAGAGCAAGGCCCGGATCGGTTATCTCGAGCAGCTTGCCGATCAGGATACGCTGGTTCCCGTGGCCAACCGCCGCGCCTTCGTCCGCGAACTGTCGCGCATGGCGTCCTTCGCCGAACGCTACACGAGCCCGTCCGCGGTGCTGTATTTCGATGTCAACGGCATGAAGCAGATCAACGACAACATGGCCCATGCCGCCGGCGATGCGGCAATCAAACACGTGGCCCAGACGCTGTCGGACAATGTGCGCGAATCAGACATTGTCGGCCGTCTCGGCGGCGATGAATTCGGCGTCATCCTGGCCAATGCCGACCAGGCCGCCGCCAAGGAGAAGGCCGCGTTTCTGGCCTCGAAGATCGAGAGCAAGCCCTTCGAATGGGAAGGCAAGAAGATTTCTCTCAAGGTCGCGTATGGGGCCTATGCTTTTAAGGGCGGCGACGACGCCCACAAGGCTCTGGACGCCGCCGACCGTGACATGTATGGCCGCAAGCGCGACCGCCGCAGTTCCGCTCTGCCTCCCACGGCGTCCTAAGATTTAGGAAATTTTCTGAATTGCGCCCGCAAGGGTGAGCGGATCAGGCGATGATGTCCGGCAACAGCTGGTTCTCAAAGCTAACGATCTGATCCTTGAGTTTGAGTTTCCGCTTTTTCAAACCTTGGATCTCGACCTGATTGGCGTGGCTGTCCTTCGCCAATTCGGTGATGGCATCGTCGAGTTCACGGTGCTGGGACCGCAGACCCTCCAGCTTCTTAACAAGAACTTCGCGTTCACCCATAAGAACGCACCCTTGAGCCTAGCCAAATCCGTAAAATAAAATAACAGAATTCGACGGCAAACACGAGCATGCTGTGGCGGCAATCCGTGGGCGGTGCTAAGAAATACCGGCGACACACCGTGACGGGGAAAGATCATGGCAGCTACCAAGCGTATCGGCGTGCTCACCAGCGGCGGCGATTGCGCAGGGCTGAACGCGGTGATCCGCGCCATCGTATGCCGGGCCGTCAACGCCTATGGCTGGCAGGTCATCGGCATCAGGCAGGGAACCCGGGGGTTGATGGCGCGACCGCCAGACATCGAGGAGTTGTCGGTCAAGATCTTCACCGGCAACATCCTGCGCATGGGCGGCACCATCCTCGGCACCACCAACCAGGGTGATCCCTTCGCTTTCCCCGGCGATGACGGTGCCGTCCGGGACCGCTCGCAAGAGGTCATCGACGGCTACCGTGAACTCGGCCTCGATGGGCTGATCGCCATCGGCGGCGATGGCTCCTTGCGCATCATGAACAGGCTTGCCCACCAAAGCGGCATCGATCTGGTGGCGATCCCCAAATCGATCGACAACGATGTCGATGAGACCGAGTATTCCATCGGTCACGTCACCGCCGTCAATGTCGCCACCGAGGCGCTGGACCGTCTGCAGCCCACCGCAGCCAGCCACGACCGCATCATGATCCTCGAAGTCATGGGCCGGGACGCCGGCCACATCGCGCTGGCCGCGGGTGTCGCTGGCGGCGCCGATGTCATCCTGATCCCGGAAATTCCCTACACGCTTGGCCACATCGCCGACAAGATCGAACGGGTGCGTACCGGCCAGGGGCGGAATTTCGCCCTCGTCGTCGTCGCCGAGGGGGTGAAAACCGAAACCGGTGAGGCCGTCACCGTGACCGACAGAAGGGGAGGGACCCGCTATGGTGGCGTCGGCCATTATCTCGGCGAGCGCTTGGCGGAGTTGACCGAAGCCGAGACCCGGGTCACCGTGCTTGGCCATGTGCAGCGTGGCGGCAGCCCTTCGCCCACCGACCGGGTCCTGGCTACCGCCTTCGGTGTCCGCGCGGTGGACCTGGTCGCCGAGGGCAAATTCGGTCGCATGGTTGGCTGGCAGAACCGGCGAATCGTCGATGTCGCCATCGAGGACGCCATCGCCATCTACCGTGAGGTCGATGTCAAAGGTGATCTGGTCGGCACCGCCCGGGGTCTTGAGATTTGCATGGGTGATCGATAGCAAGATGGAGTTTCCGGAAAACCCGTTTTGGGATTTCGCCATCGAGGTGTATCGCCGTGACGGCGTCGGCGAAGCCTGTCTCGCCTTGCAGGAACACCATGGCGTCGATGTCAATGTGCTGTTGTTCTGCTGTTGGCTCGGCGCCAGCGGCCGCGGCGCCCTCGATGATGGCCGCATGGCGCGGCTGGTGAAGACGGTGGAGCCTTGGCAAGATGACGTCGTGCGCGGACTGCGCGCGGTGCGTGCGGCGATGAAGGACGGGGTGGACGCCGCGCCCAGGGACTGGAGCGATGCCTTGCGCGCCCGCATCGCGGCGACCGAGATCGATTCCGAACATATCGAGCATTTCATGTTGGTCGCCGACACCGCAGATCTCGCTGCCGGCGAAGCCATTGCCATGGAACAAAGGCTAAGCCACGCGATGGCCAATGCCGGGCGCTACTTCGCCTGCCGGGGGATCAAAGCCACGGCGGCGGACATCGCCCCGTTGACCACTGTTTTCGCCGCGGCTTTTCCTGAACTCGGCCGCGAAGTGGTTGCCGGGATCACGGAAAGTCTTGGCTCGGCGCCGCTGCTGGGGTGAATTTCGTGAAAAAGTTGGCGTCGGGCCGGCAATGGGATATGATTTTGTGTTATACTTTTTTGACGACGGATTGTCCGTGGGCGCGGCGTTCGATTGTCGGGTGTAAGCCAACGGATGAGAGGTGTTGATCAATCTGAAGGAGGTGAAGGATGGTCGATGATGTTCGGGTGGCAAAGCTCAAACGGGAACACCAATCTCTGGAGCAAGCAATCGAACAAGAAATGTGTAGACCCCTTCCCGATACCGCCCACGTTGGCGATCTCAAGCGCCGAAAACTGCGAATCAAAGACCAATTATTCCGAATTTCCGAAACAACCTCATCGGCTGCCTTCGAAGCAAAGGCCGGATGAGTATTGCCGCCGCTGGTGTGGCGGTGGTATAGGTTTGAGGCCGGAAAATGCGGTTGAAGGGTAAACGCGCGGTCATTACCGGCGCTGCCCAGGGCATCGGTTTCGCCTGTGCCAAGTTGTTCGCACAAAGCGGCGCCAGGGTCTTGGTCGCGGATATCGATGCCGACAAGGGCGCTGCCGCCGCCGAGACCATCGCCGAGGATCCAGGCGTTGCCGAGGCCGGCGGCGAGGCCGCCTTCCGCGCCACCGATGTTGGCGACAAGGCCCAGGCCGCGGGCCTGATCGAGGACGCGGTTGAAAAATTCGGTGGCCTCGACATCGCCATCAACAATGCCGGCATCATCTACACCTGTGATTTTCTCGACCTCACCGAGGAGGATTTCGACCGGGTGCTCCGGGTCAATCTCAAGGGCGCGTTCCTGGTCGGCCAGGCGGCGGCGGCGCAGATGGTCAAGCAGGGCGGCGGCGGGGCCATCGTCAACATGTCGTCGGTCAACGCCGTGCTCGCGATCCCCAATCAGCTGCCCTACAACGTTTCCAAGGGCGGGCTCAACCAGCTCACCAGGGTCATGGCCCTGGCGCTCGCGCCCCACCGCATTCGCGTCAACGCCATCGGCCCGGGGACGATCCTGACCGACATGGCCAAGGTGGTGATGGCGGACGAGGCGGCGCGGCAGAAAATCCTGTCACGGACACCGCTGGGACGGTGCGGCGAGGTCGAAGAGATCGCTGCCATCGCCGTGTTCCTGGCCAGTGACGAGTCCAGCTACATCACCGGCCAATGCATCTATGCCGATGGCGGCCGGCTGGCGCTCAACTACACGGTTTGAGGTTCGGGGATCGCAACCGGCGAACTTATGACGCTGGGCTTTCCTCGGTCTGAGGTGCTTTGGCGGCGGCGCGGGCGGCCTTTTGGCGCGCCTTTTCCACCGCGGAAAGCAGTTCGTCGTAGGAGCAGATACCCAGGTCCACCGGATCGTGTGGTTTGATGCTGGGGGCTTTCCAGTGGGTGCGGTCACGGACCGCGTTGATGGTGGTTTTCGTGGTGCCCACCAGCTTGCAGATCTGGGCGTCGCTGAGCTCGGGATAGTCCCTGAGCAGCCAGGCGATGGCGTCGGGGCGCTCCTGGCGTTTGGAGACCGGCGTGTAGCGTGGCCCCTTGGTCTTCGGCCGCGGCGGCGGTCTGTCGGTCTTGGCCATTTCCAGCCGCAAGGCCGGATCCTGGGAGCACCGCTTGATTTCCTCGAGGGTGAGCTGGCTGTTGGCGATGGGGTCGAAACCGACGATACCGATGGCGGCCTCGTCGTCGGCGATGGCCTGGACTTCCAAGGCATGTAAGCCGCAAAAGTTGGCGATCTGCTCGAATGTCAGGGCCGTGTTTTCAACCAACCAGACAGTGGTGGCTTTCGGCATCAGCGGTTGCGTCATGTTTACTCCGTGGGGCTTAGATAGGAATCCAATATGGTCCCAAATGGGGATTGGCTCCGGCAATCACAAGTTGGGGCGATCATAGGGGCTTCGGCGACAAAGGACAAAAGAAATGCCGCCCACGACGGGGCCGGCGAGGGCACCATGGCGGCAAAAGAGGGAAAAGATCGATGTTGAAAGGCCCCGACCCAGGGTCCAAACTGGCAATCAATGTCGCAACGGAGGGTCTCAGCATGGCCATGGACGAGGAGGAATTCTCAAAGCCCAAGCCCGAGGTCAGGAATCTAGAGCCCATGTCGATCGAGGAGCTGGAGGACTATATTTCCGAATTGAAAGCTGAAATCGCCCGGGTCGAGGCGGACATCAAGGCCAAGAAACAGCACCATGCCGCCGCCGATCAGGTGTTCCGCAAATAGCGGATTTGTCACGGGTCCTGCCGCGGCCCCTGGAAATGCGCGCAAATAATGGATATTTTGGGGCTATGGAGGGGTTCACGCCCCAAGAATCAAGTTATTTTGCGGTTTTTCGCATTAACCAATCGTTAACTCTTCCATTTTATACTTAGCGTCGACAATTCCTTTCTTAGGGTTGTCTTGGACGCGAGTCCAATCTTTTTGACGCCTCCCTGTTAACTTAAAGCCGCTCCTCGTGGGCGGCTTTTTTTTTCCTGAATTGTGCCCCCGCGAAGAAAAGGGGCCGCCCGAAGGGCGGCCCCAGTCATGACAGGGAGTGGATTTACGGCCGGTTCAGGCTGCCTTGTGGTCGACGATCTTGGCGCCTTTCGCGGTCGTGATCTCGATCTTGCGGGGCCTGGCTTCCTCTGGAATCTCGCGCTCGAGATTGATGTGGAGCAGGCCGTTATTGAGCCTGGCGCCCAGCACCTTGACGGTGTCGGCCAGCTGGAACACATGGCGGAACGAACGCCCGGCAATGCCGCGGTGCAGATACTGCACCTCCTCGTCCTCTTGCCTGGACTCGGCCGCGATCTCGAGCTTGTTTTCCTGAACCGTGATGTCGATGTCGGCCTCGTCGAAGCCGGCCACCGCCAAGATGATCTGGTAGTGATCCTCGCCGATCTTGGCGATGTTGTAAGGGGGGTAGCTCGGCTCACCCTTCTGGGCGAGAAACGCGCTGTCCAGCAGCCTGGTCAGATGGTCGAAGCCGACGGTGGAACGGTATAATGGCGTAAGGTCAAAATGGCCCATGTCCATATCCTCCTTGAAGCAATATGGGTTTCCAGGCCCTTGCCCCCACCGATTGGTCTGGGGCCGGGCCCACTCAGTCACGCACCGGGCCCAAAGGCACCCGGTACATGCCTGATTTAGGCACTTTCAGGCGGATTTCAAGGGGTGGAAGGCGCAACCATCTGTGCGCAAATCGGCTGGAAATGACGTTGGGCCGGCGCCTTATTTGAGGCCGAAATCCTGGAACCGCTTGTTGAACTTGGCCAACTGGCCGCCGCTGTCGATCAGGCGGTGGACGCCGGTCCAGGCGGGATGGGACTTGGAATCGACGTCGAGCTTGATGGTGTCCCCGGCCTTGCCCCAGGTGGACCGGGTCTTGTAAGTGGTGCCATCTGTCATGACCACGGTGATTTCGTGGTAATCGGGATGGATGTCCTTCTTCATGGTGCTCTCCTTGATTCCGGCGGCCTGTATATCCGAGCCCGTGGGCGTTGGCAA
>JAZFWG010000381.1:0-7239 GCA_036448135.1 Alphaproteobacteria bacterium | reverse complement strand
CCGAAAACCGGGATAATAAATTCCAGGGTGGCACAAGAATCAATTATAGTTTTGTAAGATTAACCTTCGAGTTTCTCCGGCCACCAAACCTTCACCACGTCAATTATAATCTTTGACGGTATCGGATTTTGAATTGCCTGGGGCCAAAGTCCCTGCCCCATTGGCCAGTGTTGATCCCGGTTGAGGGGGATCACATGATCCCAGTTGAGGGGGATCACACAGCGCCCGGTGTTGAATTAACCAAGGGTGTCGAGGGTCAGCGGCTCGCCGCTGGGGCCGGTCGCGCATATGGGATCGGCCGGGGGCTGGGAATGACTCGACAGCTCATTCGAGGCCTCGATCTCGGTCTCGATTGAGAAATGATGGGCGTCGTCGGCCGGACATAGATAGGATTTCGAGTCGCGGGTCATGTCACACTCCTTTCGGTAACTCCGCTATCTGGCGCTCTCGCCAGACCGGAAGTTTTGCGCCCCACCGTCACCGGTGGTTTGCCATTTTCGAGGAGCCAAGCCCAACGGGCGGGCCCAGCAATCACTCACCCTCCAACATGGTGTTAATGTTTAGATATCTGGTTAAGCGCCATTAACCTAGTCGGTGGCTGGGACGGAATCTAATCCGCCACACGGTAAGGACGGGCATAAAACAAGGCTTGTTATGGTGAGCAGTTTCGCGAAATGAACCGGCCCGGGCCACCATGGTGGCCCGGGCCGGTTTCATAAGGACATGTCTTAAGGACTGAGGATTCTAAACTCAGCGGCTCGAGGGCCCGGGTGTGCCCCAATCAACCCCTGCGGACGTGGCGGAGCTTTTCTTGGTTTTCTTTGCCTTGGGTGTCGTGAACATGGCTTTAAGAGCCTTGGCAAACATAGATGTCTCGGTCTTGGCGGCCTTTCCAGCCTTCATCTGAAGCGGCTTGGCCGATTTCTTGGGCGCGGCGGCGCCAAGGCCACGGGTCGCGGGTCCCGGTGTTCCCCAATCGGTCTCCTCCGACGCTGAACTCTTCTTGGCTTTTCTCAGAATTACTTTGCTCTTCTTGACCGTCTTTACCGGCTTGCTAGCCTTGACCCTGCGCGGGGCCTGCCTGGTGGCGCGGACGGCCATCGGCCTCGACGGCTTCAAAGATTTCTTGGGTTCGACGGCGCCAAGGCTGCGGCTCGCGGGACCCGGGGTGCCCCAGTTGAGGCCCTTAGCTTTCTCCTTCTTGCCCTTTTTCTTGCTCTTCTTCTTGCTCTTCTTCTTGGCCGGCTTGGCGGCCTTGATCGTCATCGATTCCTTTGGCCGCTTGAGGTCGAGGCTCGAGACCAGGGTGCCCATGGCGGCCAAGACCCGGTAGGAGCCGAATAGGTCCGTGAAACCAGAGGTTGCAAGGTTGCTGCGGGCAATGAAAAGCTCGTTCTGGGAGCCCAGCAGATCCAACAGATCGCGCTGGCCGATCAGGAACTGCTGGCGGTAGGCGGCGACCACCCCTTCATTGGCCTTGACCTGGTCCCGGAAGCTCCGGGAGCGGCCCCGGGCCGTGATCATGGCATTCCACGACAGCCGGGCATCCTCGGCGACCCTGCGGCGCGCGATGTCGAGTTTTTCGCGGGCCTCGGCGGCACGCTCGACAAACTCCTTGCGCCGGGCGGTGTCCAATCCACCGCTATAGAGGTTGTAACGCAACACCACCATGGCGGTGTAGTCGTTCTCGGCGCCGTCGACACCGTCGATATTTTCGTTGTGCTGGGTCCCGAGTTCGAGATCGAGGCGGGGATAGAACGGCGATTTGGTGCTCTCGAGCTCGGCACCGGAAACCCCAATATCGGAGTTGGCAATATTGATCGCCGGGTTGTTGCGCAGCGCGATGCCGACCGCGGCCTCGCGGTCCGCAGGCATCGCAGAACGCGGGAAAGTCGGCTGTGACAGCGCCTGTGGGGCATCGCCAACCACACGCTGGTAGCTGGCCTGGGCCTCCCTCAGGATGCCCTGGGTCTCCACCAGGGAGGCCTTCGACGACGCCACCCGCGATTCGGTCTGGCGCACATCGGCGATATTGCCGCGTCCCGCCGCAGCGAGGCGGCGGACATCGGCCAGGGTGCTTTCATGGGTGCGCACATTGTTCTGGGCGATGCGTACCAGCGCTTCGCCGCGCAGAACCTCGAGATAGGCCAGAACGGCATCGAGGCCGATGGCCTCGATCCCACCGCTGACCCGGTGGGCCGCCGAATTGACCCGGTTTTTCTGGCGGTCGACCTCGTTGTCGGTGGCAAAACCGTCGAACAGCAATTGCTTGAGGGAAAATAGCGACTCCGAGCGCCACTTGTTCTGGGTGCCGTTCAGCGATGGCCGCCTGGTCCGTTCCCAGCCGGTGGCGGCACGGAGATCAACCTGGGGATAATAGCCCGAGCGCGCCTGGCGCAACTCATGGTCGATGGCTCGGCGATCTGCCGCCAGGGCCCGAACATCGGGATTGGCGGTCACAGCCCTTTGCACCGCGTCCTGTAGGGACGCCGCCTGGGCACCCTCGCCGCTCCACGGCGCCCCTCCGGGCATTGCCGTAAGCGCCAAGGACGATCCCAGCAACATGGCACCGGTCCAGATCCGAAACCCTTGACCTACACTATTCATTCTTCTTCCCTCACTCATTGGAAACCCACTTTGGAATTCGTCAGGCCTTGATGCGGTAGAAGCATAACCCGATGCTACGGCGCAATAAATTTCGTTGCGGTAGTGTAATTTTCTAGCGGCGAGATGAAAATCCCCCGAAGGTTAACATTTGGACCGGACTTTAATGTCTGTCTTGGATACCGTCAAGAAATAGAAGCAAATCAAGACAATCCACAAAAAGTGTTGTAAATTAGCAACAGTTGCCCGTCGCGGGATCGGTAGGGATTTGTGGTCATAATCCGGCGGCACCGCCAAAACCGGGCGCGTCGGGGAAGGAAACCATCGGTTAACCAAACCATGTCATCAATTGGTGAAAGCCGTGGCGCGGGATCAAGGCAGCGGGCGCATCGCCAACCCCGGGCCCTATTTTCAATGGATATGAAGTATTCAGTCATATTATATAAACGGAATGTTTGGTGTATGTTGGCGGCCGTGGACAACCGGTGCGGTTTTTTCAGGGCATGGAGCCCCACGATTTGGCAACTATTTTGGCAACCCTAGAGTGAAGACTTGATGATGGCAGCATCAACATCGCGCGCGGTCGTGGCCGTCGCGCCAAAATGAAAGGGCGGGCATGGCCTCCACACCCCCTATCGCCAAGACCAACGGATCATCGGCCCCCAAGGGTGCCGGTGAGCCTGCCGCCACGGTTGCCCTTTCCGAAGCCCCGGCCGAGTCCAACGACGGCAGTTGGGATGTCGCGGGCCATGGCTCCAGCGCCGATGATCCGCTGCTGGCGAGCCTGGCCACGATCACCAATCTGCTCGAATGCCCACGCTCGGCCGATGCCCTGACCGCCGGGTTGCCGGTGCCCGAAGGCGGTCTTACACCCGCGTTCTTCATCCGCATCGCCGAACGCGCCGGCCTCTCGGCGCGGCTGGTCAAGCGGCGGCTTAAGCAGATTACCGGCCTGACGCTTCCCTGCGTCCTGTTGCTCAGGGACGGCAATGCCTGCATCCTGGTCGACATCGACGACGGCCACACCGCCCAGATCATCATGCCCGAGGCCGGCACCAATATCAGACGCCTCGCCATCGGTGAACTCGCCAAGCTATACATAGGCTACGCCCTGTTCGTGCAGCACCATAGCAAGCTGCCGAGCCATGGCCCCGGCGGCGCCACGGTAACGCCACGCGGCTGGTTCTGGGGCACGCTCATGAAGTTCTGGCCGATCTACGGCGAGGTTGTTCTGGCGGCGTTCCTGATCAACAGCTTCGCCCTGGCGACCCCGCTGTTCATCATGAACGTCTATGACCGGGTGGTGCCCAACAACGCCATCGAAACCCTTTGGGTACTGGCCCTCGGCGTCATCATCGTGTTCCTGTTCGACTTCGTCCTGCGCACGTTGCGCAGTCACTTCGCCGACGTCGCCGGCCAGGGCGCCGATACCCTGATGGCGAGCCGCATGTTCGAACAGGTCATGGGCATGCGCATGGCCCACCGGCCCCGGTCCGCCGGCGCCATGGCGAGCCAGCTGCGTGAGTTCGACAGCCTGCGCGACTTCTTCACCTCGGTGACGTTGACGACGGTGGTCGATCTGCCTTTCGTCTTCCTGTTCATCGCCGTGATCTGGTGGGTCGGCGGGCCGCTGGCCCTGGTGCCCCTGGTGGCGGTGCCATTGGTGATCCTGGTCGGGGTGCTGATCCAGTTCCCCCTTAACCGGGTTGTCCGCCGTACCCTGGGCGAAACCGCGCAAAAGCAGGGCATCCTGGTCGAAACCCTTTCCGGCCTCGAGACCGTCAAGTCCCTCGGCGCCGAGGGGCGGCTGCAACGCTTCTGGGAAGACTGGACCGGCCGGGCGTCAAAATCGGCGGGCCGCTCCCGCACCCTCTCGTCCATGGCGGTCAACTTCGCCGCGCTTTCGACCAATGCCGTCATGGTCGGGGTCGTCGTCTATGGCGTCTACCGTATCTCCGAGGGTGAACTCACTGTGGGCGGGCTGGTGGCCTGCACCATCCTTGCCGGCCGCGCCATGGCCCCCCTGGCCCAGGTCGCGGGGCTTTTGACCCGTTTCCAGCAATCGCGCGCGGCCCTCAAGTCGCTGAACGAGGTCATGCAGACGCCGGTGGAACGTCCCGCCGACCGCGTCTTCCTCCACCGCCCCCACCTCAAGGGCGAGATCGAGTTCAAGAATATCACCTTCACCTACCCCGAGCAGAAGACGCCGGTGCTCAACGGGCTCAGCTTCCGCATCGGCGCCGGCGAACGGATCGGGTTCATTGGCCAGATCGGATCTGGCAAGAGCACCATCGAGCGATTGATCATGGGCCTGTACGAGCCAGATTCCGGCTCGGTGCTGGTCGACGGCACCGACGTGCGCCAGATTGACCCCGCCGACCTCCGCCGCAATATCGGTTGCGTGCCCCAGGAAACCTTCTTGTTCTCGGGCACGGTGCGCGACAACATCGCCTTCAGCGCCCCGGAGGCGGATGACGCCGCCGTGCTGCGCGCGGCGCGCATCAGTGGCGTCGAGGATTTCGTGCGCCTGCATCCGTTGGGTTTCGATCTGCCCGTGGGCGAGCGCGGCGCCGCCATCTCCGGCGGCCAGCGCCAGGCCATCGCCGTCGCCCGCGCGCTGTTGATCGACCGGCCGATCCTGATCTTCGACGAGCCCACCAGCTCCATGGACAATGGTTCCGAGAACCGCTTCAAGGAACGGTTGATGGCGACCATCGAGGGCAAGACCCTGGTTCTCATCACCCACCGGGCCTCGCTCTTGACCATGGTCAACCGTCTCATCGTCATCGATGGCGGCAAGGTGGTGGCGGACGGCCCCAAAGAGACGGTGCTGAAACGGCTGGCCGAAAAGAGAATCCGCACCGCCGGCACTTAAACTTAAAGGGTACACGCCATGACCCAAGCCCCGTTCCGTGAAGACACCGACTTCATGCCCGCCGTCCACGCAGCGACACGGCGCGGAGCGTCGCTGGCGACACATGCCCTGCTGCTGGTCATCGGCCTGTTCTTTTTCGCGTTCATCGGCTGGGCCAGCCAGGCGACCCTGGAGGAAGTGACCCGCGGCGAGGGCAAGGTCATCCCATCGAGCCAAGTGCAGATCGTGCAAAATCTCGAAGGCGGCATCCTCTCCGAAATCCTGGTGCGCGAGGGCCAGATCGTCGACAAGGGCCAGGTTCTGTTGCGGATCGAAAATACCCAGGCCGGTTCCGATTACCGTGAAACCCGCGCCAGGCATCTGCGGCTGTTGGCCACCGTGGCCCGGCTGCGCGCCGAGATCAACGGCACCAAGGTCAATTTCCCCGCCGAAGTCATGTCCAACGCGCCGAACGTCGCCGCCAATGAACTCGAACTGTTCAATGCCCGTCAATCTGGCCGCAAGGCCGATCTCAGCATCCTGCGCCAGCAGGAACACCAGCGCCGTCAGGAACTGATCGAAGTGCGGGGCAAACTTGTACGGCTTGGGCGCTCCCACAAGCTGATCCGTGAAGAGATCAAGATCACCGAACCCCTGGTCAACTCGGGGGTGGTGTCCAGGGTGGTGTTCCTGCGTTTGGAGCGCGAGGCCAATGACATCCGCGGCGCAGTCGAGGAGACCCGCCTCATCATCCCGCGGGCGCAGTCGGCCCTCAAGGAGGCCAAGCAAAGGATCAACGAACAGACAATCAATTTTCGCACCGAATCATTGGGCGAGATAAACGAGCGCGCCGCCGAGTTGGCGGTGATCAGCGAGGCCATCACCGCGCGCCGGGACCGGGTATTCCGCACCGACGTCAGATCCTCGGTGCGGGGCACGGTCAAGCAGATCATGATCAACACCGTCGGTGGCGTCATCCGCCCCGGTCAGGATCTGGTGGAAGTGGTTCCCCTAGAGGATAGGCTGTTGATCGAAGCCCAGATCCGGCCCGCCGATATCGCCTTCCTGCGCCCCGACCAGGAGGCCACGGTCAAGATCTCGGCTTACGACTTCGCCATCTATGGCGGACTCAAGGCCAGGGTCGAGCATATCAGCGCCGACACCATCATCGACGAGACCAAGAAGAACGAGAGTTTCTACCTGGTGCGGCTGCGTACCGACAAAGCCTACCTCGGCTCGGATGACAAACCGTTGCCGATCATCGCCGGCATGACCGCATCGGTCGATATCCTCACCGGCGAGAAGACGGTTCTCGACTACCTCCTCAAGCCAATCCTGCGCGCCAAGTCGCGGGCCATGCGCGAACGCTGACACCCTTGAAAACCTGCCCCGATCCGCCGGGTTTCACGCAATTTTAATGCTTTTCGCCGAGGCTCTGGACGTGGACCACGCCAGAACGTCATCTGGCTTAAGCTCAGGGTGAGGAGACGAGGTTGACCAGTAGCCTGAGCCAAGCCGACGTCGTCCGTCTGATGAAGGACCGCTCGCCCGTAGTCCGGGCCGAAACCGCGGCGCGGGTCGCGCACAACTTCGACATCAACAAGAAGACCCTCAGCAACGCCGAACGCCAGCTTGCCCTCGATATCTTCCGCCTCATGGTGCGCGACGCCGAAATTCAGGTCCGCCAAGCGCTGTCGGATAACCTCAAGAAGTGCCCCGAGGTCCCACACGACATCGCCCTCGAACTCGCCCGCGACGTCGATGAAGTGGCGTTGCCGATG
>JAZFWG010000380.1:0-7446 GCA_036448135.1 Alphaproteobacteria bacterium | reverse complement strand
TTTTTCGCCTCGTGGATGGCGATGCTCTCCTTGTTGGTATCGATCACGAACAGAATGTCGGGGATTCCACCCATTTCCTTGATGCCGCCGAGCGCGCGTTCGAGCTTGTCGCGTTCACGGGTCAACTGCAGAAGTTCCTTTTTGGTCAATCCGATACTTTCGACATTCTCCTCCAACAGCTGCTCTTCCAATTCCTTCAGGCGATGCATGGAAATGGAAATCGTCTTCCAGTTGGTCATCATTCCGCCAAGCCAACGATGGTTGACATAGTGCTGACCGCAACGGCTGGCGGCTTCGGCCACCTTTGCCCCGGCCTGGCGCTTGGTGCCGACGAAAAGGACCCGGCCGCCTTTGGAGACGATTTCCTGGATGGCGACCAATGCGCGATGCAGCATCGGCACGGTTTTCTGCAGATCGATGATATGAACGCCGTTACGCTTTCCGTACACGTAAGGCGACATCTTGGGGTTCCAGCGTCCGGTGCGATGCCCGAAATGGACACCGGCTTCTAGAAGCTGGCGCATGGTAAATGAAGTCACAGGCATATTCTTTCTTCTCCGGTTAGGCCACCGCAGGTTGTCAAGTCCGGGCCTGCCGCGCCGGGCTCACTCCCGGTTTGGCGACACCTCGGACACCGGAACGATCCTTGGCTTTGGTTGTCAAGGACCGCATACCCGCGTGAGGGTTAAAATGCGGGTGCTAGATAGCTTTTGTGCCTGGCTTTGGCAAGGAAAATCGCACGCCATCCCGGCGCCCGCCACCGAAAAAGTGGTTGAAAACTCTAGAATTCCTGGACTTCCGAAATTCCCGGCAATCCCATGAGGGCGCCCCGTTCCTCGGCCGTCATGGCGTAACCGCCGGGCAGCGACATCTCCACCTCCTGGCCCGGCCCGATATCCAGCACCAGGTTGATATGTCCCCGTCCCTTTTGCGCCCGGCCGATGGTCTCTTTGAGCCCGGGGAATGCCGCCGCATCTCCAACCGTCAGCTTGAGCAGCGGCGCCGCATTCGCCACCGCCTCATCGAGGGATTGAATGGACTGGGCGGTCAGGCGCATGCCGTCGCCATCGCGGCGGGCCTCGGTGGTGATAAAGAGCGGCTTGCCGGAGTCGAGAAGCTCGCGGCTTGTCGACAACACTTCGGAAAACACCGTGACCTCGTACATGCCACTGGCATCGGACATCTGCACGAAAGCGAAGCGGTTGCCCCGGGCCGAGGTGCGCTCTTTCTTGCCGACCACGGTGCCGGCAAGTTTCACGCGCAGAACCTCGCCGTCAGCAAGCTTCGATATCAACCCCGCCGATTTCTGCACCTCGATGCGCTCCAGGCTCCTGCCGTAGACATTCAGGGGATGGGACGAGAGATAAAAGCCGATGGAGTCAAATTCCCGCTTCAGCCGGTCGATCACCGGCCAATCGGCGGTTTCGGATAAGGACGGCGCCGGCTGGGCGAGAGCGCCCTCGCCGCCAAACAGGCTTTCCTGGGTGCTTTCACGTTCGGCTGCGGCGGCGTTGGCATGATGGATCAGGGTCTCGATGCCGTCGAAAATCTGGGCGCGGTTGGGGACTAAGGAATCGAACGCCCCGGCCGAAACCAGGCTTTCCAACTGGCGCTTGTTGATGATGCGGGAATCGCAGCGCCCGGCGAGATCGAACGGGTCCTTGAACGGCCCATTCTCGTTGCGCTCGGCGACCAGTGTTTCCATCGCCTGGACCCCGACATTCTTGATGGCGGCAAGGGCATAGCGGATCGCGCGCGCACCACCCTCCAGCTTTTCCACCGTGAAGGTGGCACCGGATGTGTTGATATCGGGCGGCAGCAGCTCCACGCCGAGGCGGTCGAGTTCCTGGCGGTAGACGTTGATCTTGTCGGTATTGCCGAGATCGAGGGTCATGGACGCGGCGAGGAATTCGACCGGGTAGTTGGCCTTGAGATACGCGGTTTGATAGGCGATCAGTCCATAGGCCGCGGCGTGGGATTTGTTGAACCCGTAGCCGGCGAACTTGTAGACCTGCTCGAAGATGTGTTCGACGGTGCCACGGTCGACGGCCCGGGCCACCGCGCCATCGACGAAGACGCGGCGCTGTTCCTCCATCTCCGACTTGATCTTCTTGCCCATTGCGCGGCGCAGGATATCGGCACCGCCGAGGCTGTATCCCGCCAGCACCTGGGCGATCTGCATGACCTGCTCCTGATAGATCATGACGCCGAAGGTTTCCTTGAGAATCCCTTCCAGGGACGGATGGAGATAGTCGGGCTGCTCGCGGCCGTGCTTGCACGAGATATAACGGGGGATATTGTCCATCGGGCCCGGACGATAAAGCGCGACCAGGGCGATGATGTCCTCGAAGCTATCGGGTTTCAGCTTGCGCAGGACATCGCGCATGCCCGAACTTTCCAATTGGAAGACGCCGGTGGACTCGGCGCGACCCAGCATCTCGAAGGTCGGCCGGTCATCGAAAGGTAAGGTGGCAAGGTCGATATCGACGCCCCGGTCCTTGATCAGGGCGCAGGCCCGGTCGAGCACGGTCAGGGTCTTGAGGCCAAGGAAGTCGAACTTCACCAGCCCCGCCAGCTCCACATACTTCATGGAAAATTGGGTCACCGGCATGTCCGAGCGCGGATCGCGGTAGAGCGGTATCAGCTGGTCCAGCGGCCGGTCGCCGATGACGACGCCCGCCGCATGGGTCGAGGCATGGCGGTAGAGCCCCTCGAGAGAGAGGGCGATCTTGATCAGCCGCGCCACCGAGGCATCCTCGTCGCGCATCTGTTGCAGCAGCGGCTCGGCCTCGATGGCCTGGGCCAGGGTCACCGGATTGGCCGGGTTGTAGGGCACCAGCTTGCAGATGCGGTCGATCTGGCCATAGGGCATGCCAAGCACACGGCCGACATCGCGCAGCACGGCGCGGGCCTGCAATTTTCCGAAGGTGATGATCTGCGCCACCCGGTCGCGGCCATATTTTTCCTGGACGTAATGGATGACCTCGTCGCGCCGTTCCTGACAGAAATCGATGTCGAAGTCGGGCATCGATATGCGTTCCGGGTTGAGGAACCGCTCGAACAGGAGGCCGAAGCGCAAGGGATCCAAATCGGTGATGGTCAGCCCCCAGGCCACCACCGAGCCCGCCCCGGAACCACGGCCCGGGCCCACCGGAATCCCGCTTTCCTTGGTCCACTTGATGAAATCGGCAACGATGAGGAAATAGCCGGCATAGCCCATGGTGGAGATGACATCGAGCTCATATTCAAGCCGCTCGCCATAGGGCTTGGCGGCGGTGAGGCGCGCCGCCTCGTCCATGTCCGGCGTGAACACATGTGACTGTAGACGGCCTTCCAATCCCTCCTCCGCCTGGCGGCGCAGTTCCTCGACCTCGCTCTTGCCATCTTCCATGGGATAGGCGGGCAGGATCGGATCGCATTGGTTGAGCATGAAGGCGCAACGCTGGGCGATGACCAGGGTGTTGTCCACCGCTTCGGGGATATCGGCGAACAGCGCCCGCATTTCCGCCGCGGTCTTGAAGCGGTATTCAGGGTTGAGCTTAGGGCGCTCTTCATTGGCGACATGCTCACCCTGGGCGATGCAACGGAGCGCGTCATGGGCTTCGAACATCTCGGCATCGGCGAACAACGCCTCGTTGGTGGCGACCAGGGGCAGCTCATGGGCATCGGCAAGCTCGATCATCCGCGCCTCGATGCGGTTCTCCTCATTGATGCCGTGGCGCATCAACTCGATGTAAAGCCGGTCCGGGAATAGCTCCCGGAGCCGCAACAGCGCGGCTTCGGCGGCCTGGTCCTGGTCCGCCAGCAGAAGCCGTCCGACCGCGCCGGCGGGCCCCGCCGTCAAGGCGATCAAGCCGTCGCTGAATCCGTCGAAATCGGCCAGTGCCACCTGCGGCGTTTCCCCCGCCGGGGTATCGAGATAGGCCTTGCTGAGCAGCTTGATCAGGTGGCCGTAGCCGGCGGCATTCTGGACCAGAAGCACCAGCGTGTCGGGCTCGGGCGCGCGGCCATCGCCATTGCCGTTGAGCGGCTTTCGCCCCCCCGCATCCTCGCGGCCAACGGCGATTTCACAGCCCAGGATCGGCTGTATCCCGGCCTCGGCACAAGCCAGGGAGAATTCCAGGGCCCCGAACAGGTTCCTTGTGTCGGTCACCGCCACCGCCGGCATAGCGTGGCCACGGCACAACTCCACCAGCTCGGGGAACTTGATGGCGCCCTGCAATAGGGAATAGGCGGAATGGACCCGCAAATGGACAAAGCCCGCATGGGCCATGGATCGACGCTCCGTCACGCACGCTGGACAGATGCTATTGATTCCACAGTCTCACGTAATGAGCAACATGTTGTCGCAGAAATTTTGTTATCCACAGCATCTTGTGGATAATTCGGGACCACCGCCCGCCTCAGCCGGGTACCAACAGCCCTTCGCTGAGCAACAGGGTGCGGTCCATGCGCCGGGCCAACTCCGGATTGTGGGTCGCGATCAGGGCGGCGTGTCCCGTCGTGCGCAGCAGTTCCAGAAGCTTGTCGAACACCGCGTCGGCGGTGTGTTGATCAAGATTTCCGGTGGGCTCGTCCGCCAGCAGCACCTTGGGATCGTTGGCCAGCGCCCGGGCCACGGCGACGCGCTGTTGCTCGCCGCCGGAAAGCCGGGCCGGGCGGTGGCTGGCGCGCTCGGCGAGGCCGACCATGTCGATCAACAGCTTGGCCTTTTCCCGGGCCTGGCGCCGCGGCTCGCCGGCGATCATCCGCGGCAGCATGATGTTCTCGAGGGCGGAGAATTCCGGCAGAAGGTGGTGGAACTGATAGACGAAGCCGAGATGTTCACGGCGCAACCGGGTGCGCTCGGCTTCCCCAAGCCCGCCACAGCCGGTGCCATCGAACCAGACCTCGCCGCCATCGGGCCGCTCGAGCAGTCCGGCGATCTGCAACAGGGTCGATTTGCCCGCCCCGGACGGGCCGACCAGGGCAACGACCTCGCCGGGGGCCAATTCCAGCGACGCGCCTTGAAGGACCTCGAGCCGGACCGTGCCTTGGACGAAGGTACGGTGAATGTCTTGCAGCCGAAGGGGCGAGGTTTCCGCCATGGCCATCAAAGTCCTTACCCACCGTCATTCATAGCGCAGGGCCTCGACCGGATCGATGCGTGCGGCGCGCCATGACGGATAGAGCGTGGCTAAAAACGACAGCACCAACGACATTATGATCACCACGGCGACCTCTTGGGCGTCGACTTCCGCCGGCAGTTGCGACAGGAAATAGATTTCCGCCGAGAACAAGTCGGTGCCGGTGAGGCCCTGGATCCACTGGCGGATGATCTCGATGTTCTCGGCGAAGGCGAGGCCGAGGGCGAACCCGGCCAGGGTGCCGGCCACGCCGATGCTGGCGCCGGCGAGGAAAAAGATTCGCATCACCATGCCACGGGTCGCCCCCATGGTGCGGAGAATGGCGATGTCCCTGCCCTTGTCCTTGACCATCATGATCATCCCGGAAATCACGTTGAGGGCCGCCACCAGGATGATCAGGGTCAGGATCAGGAACATGACGTTGCGTTCGACCTGGATGGCGGTGAAGAAGCTGGCATTGCGCTGTTGCCAATCGAGCAGGCGGACCTTCCCCCCCGCGGCCTTGATGATGGGCTGGCGCAGGGCCCGGATTCGGTCGGGATCGGTGATGGAAACCTCGAGATTGGTGACCGCGTCGCCAAGGCGGAAAAAGACCTGCCCCGCCTTGAGCGGCATATAGATGAAGTTGTTGTCATATTCGTACATGCCGACTTCGAAGACGGCGACCACCCGGTATGATCGAAGCCGCGGCATGATCCCAAACGCGGTGACGTTTCCCCTGGGCGCGACCAGGGTGATGGGGTGCCCGACCCCGACCCCAAGGCGCCGCGCCATGCGGCTGCCGATGACCACGACGCCCTTGCCTTTGAAATCATCCAGGGTGCCGGAGCGGATGTTGCCGGCGATGATGGCCTGGCCGCGCAGATCATCGCCACGGATGCCGCGTATCAGCGCACCGGAGGCGAGGCCCTTGGCCGTCACCATGGCCTGGGCCTGAATCAATGGCGTGGCCTTGACCACCATGGGCACTTTGCTGATGCGGGCGCCCATGGCATCGAAATCAACGAGCTTGCGGCCCTCGGCGAAAACGCTGACATGGCCTCCGACACCGAGGATGCGGCTCAGCAACTCCTGACGAAAGCCGTTCATCACCGCCATGACGATGATCAGGGTGGCGACGCCAAGGGCGATCCCGACCAGGGAAAATCCGGCCATGACCGAGATGAAGCCTTCGCTGCGCCGGGTGCGCAAATAGCGCAAGGCCATCATCCGTTCAAAGGTCGAAAACATGCTCACCTCGGTTCATATGGGGATCATGCGGGGTTCATGTGGCGCCGCGCGCATCGCTGAGGCGGGCCAGCGCCGATTCGACCGATAGCTCCTCGACCTCGCCGCTAGCGCGGCTTTTGAGCTCGACCACGCCACGGCCGGCGCCCCGGGGCCCGATGATGACCTGCCATGGCAGGCCGATCAGGTCCATGGTCGCGAACTTGACGCCGGCGCGGTCGTCACGGTCGTCATAGAGAACGGTGCCGCCGCCATCGTGCAACTTGGCATAGAGGTCTTGGCTCAGTTGATCGCAAGCGCCGTCCCCGGCGCGCAGATTGATAAGTCCGACATCGAACGGCGCCACCGAGGCGGGCCAGATGATGCCCTTGTCGTCATGGCTGGCCTCGATGATGGCCCCGACCAGGCGGGAAATGCCGATGCCGTAAGAGCCCATCTCCACCACCAACGAATTGCCGTCCAGCCCCGTCACCACCGCGTTCATGGCCTTGGAATATTTGGTGCCGAAATAAAAGATATGGCCGACCTCGATGCCCCGGGCGGTGCGTAACTGGTCTTCGGGCACCGGACAATTCTCCGGGTCATGTTCGTCGTCGGATGCGGCATAGAGTGTCTTCAGGGCCTCGGCATCGGGTGTGCCGCCCTTGGCGCGGATGTCATCGAAGGCCTGGTCATAGAACAGCTCGCTTTCGCCGGTCTCGGCCAGGATCTGAAACTCGTGGCTCATATCGCCGCCGATGGCGCCGGGGTCGGCGCGCACCGGAATGGCGGTCAGCCCCATCCGCGCGAAGGTGCGGAGATAGGTGACATACATATTGTCGTAGGATTGCTTGGCGCCGGCGAAATCCAAATCGAAGGAATAGTTGTCCTTCATGAGGAATTCGCGACCCCGCATGACCCCAAATCGCGGCCGGATCTCGTCGCGGAACTTCCACTGAATCTGATACAGGTTCTTGGGCAGGTCGCGGTAGCTCTTGATGGTATTGCGAAAGATGTCGGTGATCAGCTCTTCGTTGGTGGGGCCATAGAGCATCGCGCGCTGGTGGCGGTCGCAGATCCGCAACATCTCCTTGCCGTAATCATCGTAGCGCCC
>JAZFWG010000379.1:0-8860 GCA_036448135.1 Alphaproteobacteria bacterium | reverse complement strand
GCGCTTCAACTGATCGCGCCCCTTGCGGCCGATGCACAAAATCTTGACGGTCTTGCCTTCAGCGACGAGGCGCGTGATCAAGCCTTTGGCGCCGCGCACCACCGATGCGTTGAACCCGCCGCACAGCCCCCGGTCCGAGGTCGCCACCACCAGCAATTGCACCCGGTCGGATCCGGTCCCCGCCAGCAATTTCGGGGCATTTTCGTTGGATTTCTGGCTCGCGGCCAAGGAAGACAGCATGCGCTCCATGCGGTCGGCATAGGGGCGCGCGGCCTCGGCTTGTTCCTGGGCACGGCGCAGCTTCGACGCCGCCACCATCTTCATGGCGGCGGTGATCTTCTGGGTCGACTTCACGCTGTTGATGCGGACCCTGAGGTCTTTGAGGTTGGGCATCGGTCGTCGTGGTTCCTTGGCAACAAACGGTCAGGGGCGATCAGGCGAAGGTGCGGCAGAATTCATCGAAGAAGCTCTTGAGCTTTTCCTCGGTTTGGTCGGTGATCTCCCCCTCATCGCGGATCGCCGCCAGGATTTCCGGGTGTTTCTCGCGGATTGCCGAGCGTAAGGCGGCCTCGAACCGGGTCACCTGGTTGGTTTCGATTTTGTCGAGATAACCTCGCACCCCGGCGAACACCGACACCACCTGCTCTTCCACCGCAAAGGGGGCATATTGGTTCTGTTTGAGGATTTCGGTGAGCCTGGCGCCGCGGGCCAGCAGGCGTTGGGTCGCCAGATCGAGATCGGAACTGAACTGGGCGAAGGATTCCATCTCGCGGTATTGGGCGAGCTCCAGCTTGATGGAGCCGGCGACCTGCTTCATGGCCTTGGTCTGCGCTGCCGATCCGACGCGGCTGACCGAGAGGCCCACATTCACCGCCGGGCGCACGCCCTTATAGAACAGATCGGTTTCCAAAAAGATCTGGCCGTCGGTGATCGAGATCACATTGGTCGGGATATAGGCCGAGACGTCGCCGGCCTGGGTCTCGATGATGGGCAGCGCCGTCAGGGAGCCGCTACCAAACTCTTCGCTGAGCTTGGCGGCGCGCTCGAGGAGGCGTGAATGGAGATAGAACACATCGCCGGGATAGGCCTCGCGGCCCGGCGGGCGGCGCAACAGCAACGACATCTGGCGGTAGGCCACCGCATGTTTCGACAGATCGTCGTAGATGATCAGCGCGTGCATGCCGTTGTCGCGGAAGAACTCGCCCATGGTGCAGGCGGAATAGGGCGCGAGGAACTGCATCGGTGCCGGCTCCGAGGCGGTGGCGGCGACGACGATGGAATAGTCCATGGCGCCGTTTTCCTCGAGGGTCTTGACGATCTGCGCCACCGTCGAGCGCTTCTGGCCGATGGCGACGTAAATGCAATAGAGCTTGCGGGATTCGTCGTCGCCGGTATTGATGGCCTTCTGGTTGATGATGGTATCGATGGCGATGGCGGTCTTGCCGGTCTGGCGGTCGCCGATGATGAGCTCGCGCTGACCGCGGCCGATGGGGATCAGGCAGTCGATGGCCTTGATGCCGGTCTGCATCGATTCGTGGACCGACTGGCGCGGAATGATGCCCGGTGCCTTGACCTCGATGCGGCGGCGCTCATCGGCCTTGATCTCGCCCTTGCCGTCGATGGGATTGCCCAGGGCATCGACGACCCGGCCCAGCAGGCCCTTGCCGACGGGAACATCGACGATGGCGCTGGTGCGCTTGACGGTGTCGCCCTCGCGGATCGAACGGTCATCGCCGAAGATGACGACGCCGACATTGTCGGCCTCGAGATTGAGGGTCATGCCCTTGACGCCGCCGGGAAACTCCACCATCTCGCCGGCCTGGGCATTGTCGAGACCATAGACGCGGGCGATGCCGTCGCCAACCGACAGCACCTGGCCGACCTCGGCAACTTCGGCCTCGTCGCCGAATTCGGCGATCTGTTTTTTTAGAATCGCGGAAATTTCCGCCGGACGGATATCCATCAGCCAATCCCTTTCATGGCAAGCTGGAGCTTGAGCAATTTGGTGCGTAGCGAGGTGTCGATCATCTTCGATCCGACCTTGACGACGAGCCCGCCGAGCAGCGAGGCATCGACGCGGGCATCGACGGTAACCGTTTTCCCCATCGCAGATTTCAATGCCGCGGCCACGTCTTCGGTGTGCTTGCGGCTCAATTTGGTGGCGGACGTCACCTCGGCGGTGATCTCGCCGCGGTGATGTGCCAACAGGGCGAGATAGCTGCCGATCATGCCGTCGAGGGCGCCAAGGCGGCGGCTGGCGGCGATGAAGCCGAGAAAGCGGCAGGTCAAATCGTCCATCCCCGCCTGATTCGCCAAGGCGGTCATCGCCTTGACATGGTCCTGGCGTGAGATCACGGGGCTCTTGATGGCGCGCCGGAGATCAGCGCTTTCGGCCATCATCGCCCGCAGGCTCCGGACGTCACCGGCCACCGCATCCAGCCGCTCTCCGGATTCGGCGAGGTCGAACAATGCGGTGGCGTAACGACCGGCAAGCCCGGTTGCGCCTATGGTTTCGGATGGCACCTAGGATGAGCTCCCAATACCGTAAGATGAGGGCCGGAAGTAGCGGAAATTCAAGCAAAATGGTCCGCCGCCCGGGAAGCGTGGCTTAGGTAACATACTCACAAAGACCATGCAATAGATGACCCGGACTGGCCAGAATTCTAAAGAAAACTATAGGGGTCGATATCGACCTGGAGTCGCACCGAGCGCGGCAGCTTGATGGCGCCAAGCCAGGACTTGAGGGTGGGCTGGAGACGCATTTGCCGCCCCCCCTTGACCAGGAAGCGGCGGCGATGGCGGCCCCTGAGAAATGACAGGGGCGCCGGCGCCGGCCCCAGGACCGCAAGGCCGGAGACCCGGGGCGCGGCGCGGGCGAGCGCCCGCGCCCAGCGGTCAACCTCATCCTCATGGGCCGATGACAGGATCACCGCCGCCAGCCGGCCGAAAGGCGGCATGCCGGCATCCTGGCGCGCCTTGACCTCGGCGCCGAGGAACGCCTCGCGGTCGCCGCTGGCCAGGGCCTGCATGACCTGATGGCCGGGGTCATAGGTCTGGAGGAAGACCTCGCCGGGCTCACGGCCACGGCCGGCGCGGCCGGCGACCTGGGCGAGCAGCTGATAGGTGCGCTCCGTCGCCCTGAGATCGCCGCCGGCAAGGCCGAGATCGGCATCGACGACGCCGACCAGGGTGAGTAGGGGGAAATGATGGCCCTTGGCCATGATCTGGGTGCCGATCAGGACGTCGATCTCATGGCGCTCGACCCGTCCCACCAGCCGGGCGGCGGCGTCGGGACCGGCCAGGGTGTCGGAAGCCATGATCTCGAGGCGAATTTCGGGGAACAGCGCCGTGACCTCCTCGGCCAGGCGTTCGACCCCGGGGCCGCAGGCGGCCCATGCCTCGGTTGCGCTACAATGAGGGCAGCTTTCGGGGAGGCTCAGGGTGTAATCGCAATGGTGGCAGGCGAGGCGATCCTGGAACCGGTGCTCCACTAGCCAGGCCGTGCAATTGGGGCATTTCAACCGGTGGCCGCAGCCGCGGCACAACGTCAGCGGCGCATAGCCCCTGCGGTTGAGGAACAGCATGGCCTGTTGGCGTGCGCCCAAGGTGTGTTCGAGGGCGCCGCGAAGTGTGGGCGACAGCCAGCACCCCGCCGGCGGTAAATCGGTGCGCATATCGACCAGGTGGATGGCCGGCAGCTCGGCGCCGCCATGGCGGTCGGGCAGGTGCAAGTGCCGGTAGCGCCCGTCCCGGACATTGGTCACGCTTTCGAGCGACGGCGTCGCCGAAACCAGGATGGCGGGGATTTCGCCAAGTCGGGCGCGCACCACCGCCATGTCGCGGGCGTTATAGAGCACCCCGTCCTCCTGCTTGAACGAGCCGTCATGTTCCTCGTCGATGATGATCAAGCCCAAATCGCGGAATGGCAGGTAGAGGGCCGACCGCGCCCCCACCACCACCTGCGCCTTGCCGTCGGCCACCGCGCGCCAGCTCAACCGGCGCTGGCGTGATCCCAGATCCGAATGCCATTGCGCCGGCGCCACCCCGAACCGGGCCCGGAAGCGTTCGAGCCATTGCGCCGTCAAGGCGATCTCGGGCAGCAGCACCAGCACCTGACGGCCCTGGGCCACCGCCGCCGCCACCGCCTCGAGATAGACCTCGGTCTTGCCCGACCCGGTGACCCCTTCCAAGAGGGTGACACTGAATCCCGCGGCGTGTTCGCCATCGCCATCGCCGCCTTGGTCTGCCACCGGTTCCGCGACACGCTGGCATAGCGCACGGGCGGCTTTGGCCTGGCGCGGCGATAACCTCACACCCTTCCTGCGCCAATCGGGCGCGGCGAAGGGCGCCGGCGGGGCCATATCGATGGTCATCAGCGCGCCTGCATTTTTGAGGCCATGGACAACGCCGGCGCCGGTGGTGGCCTCTCGTGTCAGTTCGGCCATGGCCAGCGGCGGGCCACCCGCGAGCATGCCAAGCACCCGTGTCCGCGCCGGGGTCATGCGGAAGCCTTGCGGCGGAAGCCATCCAGCCACCGGGGCGAATGCGGTGACGCTCTTGGGCGGCGCCAGGGCCTGGGGACTGTTCAAGGTCATGCGCAGCACCGCCCCCAGCGGGGTCATGGTGTAGGACGCGACCCATTCGATGAAACGGCGGTGGATGGCGCCAAGGGGGCGAAGATCGAACCGTTCGATGACATCGCGGAGACGGATCGGCTTGGCCGCAACAACGCACTCGGCCTTCGGCGCATCCCAGACCATGCCGATGACCTCGCGGCCGCCAAGGGGAACCCGGACATAGTCGCCGGGGGCGAGGTCGAGGCCGGGGACCGCGTGGTAATCGAAGGCGGCGCCGACCGGGACCGGCAGCAGCACGCTGATGCGCCCGCCATCCCGATCCGGCGCTGGATGGGTGTCCTCGGAACTGGCATGGGCGAGCGGCATGGGCTACACTTTAACGGCGGGGCCCGGCCGGCGCCAATGGAACCTATCTCGGCCGGCATGGATTGTTTTTAACGGTGTGGGAAATGCTATGAAGTTCTTCATCGACACCGCCGATATCGGCGAAATTCGCGACCTTGCGGCGACCGGCCTGCTCGACGGCGTCACCACCAACCCGTCCCTGATCGCCAAGAACGGTGGTGACTTCACCGACATCATCCGTGAAATCTGTTCCATCGTTCCCGGCCCGGTCTCGGCCGAGGTCACGGCCACGGACGCCGATACCATGATCACCGAGGGCCGCAAGCTCGCAGCGCTGGCCGACAATGTCGCGGTCAAGGTGCCGCTGACCCCGGATGGGCTGCGCGCCTGCAAGACCCTCTCCGACGAAGGGACCAAGGTCAATGTCACGCTGTGTTTCTCGCCGGGCCAGGCCATCCTCGCCGCCAAGGCCGGGGCCAGCTTCATCTCGCCCTTCATCGGGCGTCTCGACGATATCAGCCAGGACGGGCTTGGGCTGATCAATGATATCTGCCAGATCTACCGCCAGTACGACAATTTCACAACCGAAGTGCTGGTGGCCTCGGTCCGTCATCCCCTCCATGTGATCGAAGCGGCCAAGCTCGGCGCCCATGTCATCACCCTGCCGCCCAAGGTACTGCGCCAGCTCTATCAGCACCCGCTGACCGACAAGGGCCTTGCCGCCTTCCTTGCCGATTGGGAGAAGACCGGCCAATCGATCCTTAAACCCAAGCCGGTTGCCGCCGAATGACCCAGCGTCCCAAGGATACCGCCATTGCCGAAACCGCCCGGGTGACCAAGGCCCAGGTCGTCCGCTATCTGCAGCACCATTCCGATTTCCTCATCAACAATCCCGATCTCCTGAAGGATCTGTTGCCGCCGGCGCACAACCATGGTGATGGCGTGGTCGATCTTCAGAACTATCTGGTCGAGAAACTGCGCGTTGAGAACCAGTTGCTGGCGAAACGCCATGACGATCTGATCTCGACCAGCCGCGCCAACATGACCAGTCAGATGCGGGTGCATTCCGGCATCCTCGCCATGTTGGAGGCCAAGTCGTTCCGCAAGCTGATCGAGGCGGTGACCACCGATCTCGCCGTGCATCTGGACGTGGACGCGGTTGCGATCTGTGTCGAGGCCAATGAGGAGCCGTCGGCGGCCAGGACCAAGATCGCCGGCGTGCGCATGTTGGAGCCCGGAGAGGTCGACCGCATATTGGGCAAAGGGCGCGACATCGAACTCCATGCCGACATCGAGGGCGACCCGCTGGTCTATGGCGCCGCCACCGGCCTGGTGTGCTCTGAGGCCTTGCTGCGCCTCCATCCCAACCCTCAGGTGCCGACCGGGCTGTTGGCGCTGGGCTCGCGCAACCGCGGACGGTTCGACCCGGGACAGGGCACGGAACTTCTGATCTTCCTGGCCCGCAGCCTCGACCACTGCATCCGCACATGGCTCGGCCTGCCCCCCGACTGACCACCGATCCGGTGCTTTCCGCCGCCATTGATGAGTGGCGCGATTGGCTCCGCGCCGAGAGGCGCGCCGCCGCCAACACCGTCGCCGCCTATGACCGCGATTTGGCAGCGTTCCTCAAATTCCTTAGCGAACATCTGGGCGGGGTGCCGGGACTTTCCGACCTCGGCAATCTTAGGCCTGCCGATTTCCGCAGCTATCTCGCTTATCGAGCGATGGCGGGGCAGGCTCCCACTTCGACGGCGCGGGCGATGTCGACCCTGCGCGGCTTTTTCCGCCGCTTGCAGCGTCAAGGATTGATCGACAATCCGGCCATCAGAAGGGTGCGCACGCCCAAGGTGCCGCGCGTCGGCCCCAAATCGCTATCAGTCGCCCATGCCCAGGACCTCGTCAGCGGTTATGCATCGCCCGATACCAATCCCTGGATCGCCAAGCGCGACACCGCGATTTTGATGCTGCTGTATGGCTGCGGGCTGCGCATCGGCGAGGCCCTCGGCCTTAATGCCGCCGACGCGCCGGCGGGCGACAGCATGGTCATCACCGGCAAGGGGGGCAAACAGCGCATGGTGCCGGCGTTGCCCGCGGTGGTCACAGCGATCGATGATTACCGCGCCGCCTGCCCGTTCCCCCTGGCGCCGGAAGACCCGTTGTTCATGGGCGTTCGCGGCAAACGGCTCAACCCCGGAGTGGTGCAGAAGACCATGCGTGGGCTGCGAGGCGCCCTCGGGCTGCCGGAAACCGCGACGCCCCATGCGTTGCGCCACAGCTTCGCCACCCACCTGCTGGAAAGCGGCGGCGATCTTCGCACCATCCAGGAATTGCTGGGCCACGCGTCGCTGAGCACGACCCAGCGTTACACCTCGGCAGAGAGTGACAGAATACGGGCGGTTTACCGCGACAGCCACCCCCGGGCCCGGGGTTAGGACCATGACAGAGACAGTTCTCACCGGTGAGGCGGCGATACGCCTGGGTATATTTGCAGGGGTGTTCGCCGTGGTGGTGTTATGGGAAATCGTGGCGCCGCGGCGGCCGCGCTCGGTGTCCCGCTGGGTTCGTTGGCCTTCCAACCTTGGCATTGTCGCCTTCAACACCGTGCTGTTACGCATTCTGATGCCCACCGCCGCCGTGGGTGTCGCGATGATCGGCGAGGAGCGTGGGTGGGGATTGCTGAACACCCTTCAACCGTATTTGTGGCTGTCCGTCTTGGTCTCCGTGGTCCTCCTGGACCTCGCGATTTATCTACAGCATGTCATGTTCCATGCGGTGCCGGCGCTGTGGCGCTTGCACCGCATGCACCACGCCGATCTCGATTTCGACGTGACCACCGGGGCGCGCTTCCATCCCATCGAAATCCTGCTGTCCATGGCCATCAAGATCGCCGTCGTGGTGGCCTTGGGCCCGCCGGCACTCGCCGTGCTGATTTTCGAGGTCCTACTGAACGCGACCTCCATGTTCAACCACGGCAACATCGCGATGCCATCCGGGATCGACCGTGCACTCCGCTGGCTCGTTGTCACGCCGGACATGCACCGCGTCCACCATTCGATCACACCCATTGAGACCAACAGCAATTTCGGATTCAACCTGCCCTGGTGGGACCGCCTGATGGGCACCTATCGCGCCCAGCCCGCCCTTGGTCACGCCGGCATGATCATCGGCATCGAACAGTTCCGGACTTCGCGCGATCTCGCGCTCGATCGCATGCTGCTCCAGCCCTTTCTAGGCCCGGTCGGAAGCTACCCCATCAACCGCAAGAAAGACGCCGAATGATGGTGCGGGGCGCGATGCCGTGGCTTGGCCGCGGCACATCTGGCCACCTATATTCGCCCAACCGAACAGAAATCAAGACCGTACAGGGAGGAGACCATGGCGGCGATCAACGCCTTCGACGGCGACGGCCATGTCGAGGAGTGGGAAGAGACGTTTTCCGACCGCTATCTGGAGCCCGCTTTCCGCTCCTCGCCGGCAACGATGGCGGCGTAATCACGGGGCTCGTAAGGGGCGATCAACTCCTTTAACGGCGCCAACGCACCGGTCTTGCGCATGGGATCGGCGCCGAAGTCACAGAGCAGTTCGTCGTGATAGTGTAGCATGTGCAGGATCAGCCGGGCGCTACGCGCATCGCTCGGCGGCATCCAGCTTCGCTTCCATGCCTTGATAGCCTCGATCTCTTCGGACATGGCCTCCGGCGGCGGCAGCCGGTGGCTGCCCTTGATAAGCTCGCCAAGCCAGCGGGCCTGAAGGCTGTAGGTCAGGATGGCGCAAATGGTGGATGCGCGGCCGATGAAGACTAGGCCCGGCAGGCTGGGACTGAGCATGTGCCGGTAAAGATAAAAGCCGTCATCCTCGAATCTGAGCCGCTTTAGAACATCCTCGGCAAGAAATCCGAAGTCTGTTTTCCAGCCTGTCGCTAGGATTATGACATCGAT
>JAZFWG010000378.1:0-2447 GCA_036448135.1 Alphaproteobacteria bacterium | reverse complement strand
TGATCACCGTCGCGATGCAGATCACCAGGAACAGGGCGGAGAGATAAAACACCCACTGGGGGCTGACGGAATCGAGGATGAAGCCATAGAAGATCGGGGCGATGGCGCCGCCGACATTCTGGCCGGTGAACACGAAGCCGAACACCTTGCCGGTTTTGCCCTCGGGGCAGACCTCGCGCACCATCATGTCGCGGGCCGGGCGGATGACGCCATGCAGGAAGCCGGCGATGGTGAACATGAACACCACGGCAAAATAATGCAGCGGCACCGCGGCGATGACCACGGCGACCAGGGCCGAGACCGCAAGGCAGATGGCGGCGAAATAGTCGTGGCGCTTGATGCGGTCGGCGGTCACCCCACCGACCAGGACGGCGAAGGCGCTGGTGGCCAGATAGGCGGTGAGCGCGATGCCGCTGTCGCCCGCCGAGTGGCCCAACGTGACCAGGGCGGCGACGGAAAAACTGTTGAGCCCGGCATTGGCCAGGGACCCCATGGTGAAGAACAGAAACAGCATCAGCACCGGGCGCGCCGTCAACATGCGGAGATTTTCCCGGATGCCCGAGGGCGCCGCGCCGCTGGCAGGCGGCGCCGTGGTCAGCGCCTCTTTGGGTTTTTTTGCCGCCGCCACGTCGTCTTCGAGGACGTGCCATTGGGCAATCAGCACCAACATGATGACGAAGCCGATCGCCACCGCCACCAGCACCGCGGCGCGCCAGTCCCACTTGTCGGCGACGAAAATCAATATGATCGGCGCCACCGACCAGCCGGCCATGCCGGAGAAGGTGTGGATCGAGAAGGCGCGGCCCATGCGCCCGGGGCTTATGGAGCCGTTGAGGATGGAGTAATCGGCGGGATGGAACACGCTGTCGCCGATGCCGCTGATGGCGACGCACAACACCAACGCCCAATAGGCCGTGGCGAAGGCGAACATGCCATAACCCGCCACCATTACCGCGATGCCGAAGATCAGGATCATTTTGGCGCCGTAGCGGTCGACCAGGAATCCCGCCGGCAGTTGGGACAACCCGGTCGCGACGTAACGCGCCGACAGCATGAAGCCGAGGGCGGTGTAGCTGATGCCGAGATTGTCATGAAGGAACGGAAACAGCGGCGGCAGCACCATGACGTAGAAATGGCTGGCGAAATGGCCGGTGCAGATCAGGCTCAGCACCTTGGCGTCGTGCCGGATCGTGGTGGCGGAGGCGTCAGTCACGTTTGAGCGACCCCTTGGGAACGATGGCGGTGACCACCGACAGGGCCATGAAAATGGCCAACAGATAGAACACCCATTCCGGGTGGCCCTGATCCAGCACCACCCCGAAGGTCAGCGGCGCGAAGACACCGCCGATCGCCGAGCCCGAATTGACGAAACCGAAGGCCCGGCCGGTGGCGGATTTGGGGATCACTTGGCGCACCATCATGTCGCGGGACGGGCGGATCACGCCCTGCAACAGCCCGGCGAGGGTCATCGCGAACACCAAAAGCACATAAGGCAGCGACACCGCGCCGATAATGAAGATGATCACCGCCGTGGCGATGAAGGCGAGGGCGGCGATGACGTCGTGGCGCTTGGTGCGGTCGGCGATGACACCTCCCATCAACACGCCGGCGGCGCTGGCGAGCAGAAATCCGGTCAGCGCGCCCGAGGCCATCCCCAGCGGGGTTTTGTAAAGATCGATCATGGCGACCACGGAGAACGCCTGGATGCCGCTGGAGGTCAGCGACGTCATGGCATAGAACAGCAGAAATATCATCAAGGGCTTCGACAGGATGATGGCGAGGACGCTCATTTCGGCGGGCTTGCCGGCTTCGGTGCCTTCCGCGTCCGTATTCTTGGCCTCATCCCTGGCCTGGTCCTTGGCGGGGCTCCGCTTTCCGGGGATGGCGTCGCTGTCCAGGCTCGACCATTGGGCGATCAGGGTGAACGCAACGGCGATGCCGATGCCGCTGACGACCAAGAGAGCTGCCCGCCAGTTAATCATCGTGGTCAGGAAGATGATCACCGCCGGCGCCGAGGCGGTGCCGATCTGGCCGGAAAAGGAATGGAGGGAAAAGGCCCGGCCCATGCGGCTGGACGCGATGGTGGAATTGAGAATGGTGAAATCGGCGGGGTGGAAGGTGCTGGAACCAAGGCCCATCAAGGCTATAAAAGCCATCAACATCCAATAGGAATCGGCGAAGGCCATGAGGCCAATGCCCACCGACATCATCAGCAATCCGATGGTCAGGACCGACCGCGCGCCGATGCGGTCGACCAGGATTCCCATCGGCAACTGCAAAGATCCGGTGATGACTTCACGAACGCTCAGCAGCAATCCGAGTTCGGTGTAACTGACGCCGAATTCCTTCTTGAACACCACAAACAGCGGCGGCAGGCACAGCATGTAGAAATGGCTGAGGAAATGGCCCGAGCCGATAAGGCCGAGAATCTTGACGTCGTGCTTTGC
>JAZFWG010000377.1:0-3040 GCA_036448135.1 Alphaproteobacteria bacterium | reverse complement strand
GGCCCCAAGAGCCTCGACGAGGTCGATCCCGAATTGCTGGAAACCTACAAGAAGCTCGGCATTCCCCTGAAGGAGCAGGAGCAACTTGCCGGCGTCGCCGTCGATGCGGTGTTCGACAGCATTTCCGTCGCCACCACCTACAAGGGCAAGCTCGCCGAGCTCGGCATCGTGTTCTGTTCGTTTTCCGAAGCGGTGCAGGAACACCCCGAGCTGGTGCGCAAATATCTCGGCACCGTGGTGCCTTATTCCGACAATTTCTACGCCACCCTCAACTCGGCGGTGTTCTCCGACGGCTCCTTCGTCTACATCCCGCCCGGCGTACGCTGCCCCATGGAGCTTTCGACCTATTTCCGCATCAACGCCGCCGAGACCGGCCAGTTCGAACGCACCCTGATCATCGCCGATAAGGGCAGTTACGTCAGCTATCTCGAAGGCTGCACCGCGCCGATGCGCGACGAGAACCAGTTGCACGCCGCCGTGGTCGAGCTCATCGCCCTCGACGATGCCGAGATCAAATATTCCACGGTGCAGAACTGGTATCCCGGCGACAAGGACGGCAAGGGCGGCATCTACAATTTCGTCACCAAGCGCGGGCTGTGCGGTGGCGCCAACGCCAAGATTTCCTGGACCCAGGTCGAGACCGGATCGGCCATCACCTGGAAGTATCCTTCCGTTATACTGCAAGGCGACAACTCGACCGGCGAGTTCTTTTCGGTGGCCATCACCAACAATTACCAGCAGGCCGACACCGGCACCAAGATGATCCATCTGGGCCGCAACACCTCCAGCACCATCATCTCCAAGGGCATCTCGGCGGGCCGAAGCCAGAACACCTATCGCGGCCTGGTGCGCATCAACCCCAAGGCCGCCGGCGCCCGCAACTTCACCCAGTGCGATTCGCTCCTGATCGGCGAGGACTGCGGCGGCCACACCGTGCCCTATATCGAGGTCCGCAATCCCTCGGCCCAGGTCGAGCACGAGGCGACCACGTCCAAAATCAGCGACGACCAGATGTTCTATTGCCGCCAGCGCGGCCTTTCCACCGAGGACGCGGTGTACCTCATCGTCAACGGCTTCTGCAAGGAGGTGCTGCAGAAGCTGCCCATGGAATTCGCCGTCGAGGCCCAGAAGCTCCTGGAAGTCAGTCTCGAGGGCAGCGTCGGCTAACCACAGGATCATTTCCACATGCTTGAAATAAAAAATCTGCACGTCTCAATCGACGGCATGGACATCCTCCGTGGCCTCGATCTCAGCGTCGAAGCCGGCGAAATCCACGCCATCATGGGGCCGAACGGATCTGGCAAGAGCACGCTGGCCCATGTGCTCTCAGGCCGCGAGGGCTATGAGGTCACCAAGGGCGAGGTCTCGTTCCAGGGCCAGGACCTCCTCGCCATGACGCCCGAGGATCGCTCCAGGGCCGGGGTTTTCCTCGGCTTCCAGTATCCGGTTGAGATCCCCGGCGTCGCCGGTTCGGTGTTCGTCAAGGCCGCGGTCAACGCCGTGCGCAAGGCCCGCGGCGAGCCGGAATTCGACGCCATGGAATTCCTCATGCGCGCCCGAGACAAGCTCGGGATGTTGAAGATGGACGAAAGCTTCATTTCGCGGCCAATCAATGTGGGCTTTTCCGGCGGCGAGAAGAAGCGCAACGAAATCTTCCAGATGGCGATGCTGGAGCCAACCCTGGCGGTGCTCGATGAAACCGATTCCGGGCTCGACATCGATGCCCTTCGCATCGTCGCCGAGGGCATCAACAGCCTGCGCGCGCCGGACCGGGCGACAATCCTGATCACCCACTACCAGCGTCTGTTGGATTACGTGCTGCCGGACCACATCCATATCCTGGCGGCGGGCCGCATCGTCGAGACCGGCGGCAAGGAATTGGCGTCCTTGCTGGAAGAAAAGGGCTACGCCGCCTTCGGCGTCGAGTCCGACATCGCCGTGGCATCATGACGAGCACCCGAACCCAACTCGATAGCGCTACCCGCGAGGCCGCACGCTTCGCCGGGATCAAGGCGGCGCTGCCGGGCGCGGACCTCACCTGGCTGGCGCAACTCCGCTCCGGCGCCATGGAACATTTCGCCGCCGAGGGCTTTCCCAACTCGCGCATCGAGGAATGGAAATTCACCAACCTCTCGAGGCTGGCCGCGACCGACTTCACCGAACCGGCAACCGGCACGGCGGCACCGTCGGTGGCGGCGCTCACACATTTGGCCATCCCCGGCACCGCCGCCCGGCACATGGTCTTCGTGAATGGCAGATACCGCGCCGAGCTTTCCGACAACGGCCCCGAAGTCATGCCCATCACCATCACCAGCTTGGGCCAGGCGCTGAGAGATGACCCGGATGGCATGGCCAAGCATCTTAAATCCGCCGTCACGTTCGAGAAAGATCGCGCCCGGGTGCTCGATAGCCTGAACGCGGCCTTCATGGCCGACGGCGCCGTGATCCGCCTGGGCCAGGGCACAGACCCCACCCGCCCCATCCATCTTCTCTTTCTCGGGGAGCCCGAAACACCTGAGACCATGGGGCTGGCGGCGGTCCATGTGCGCAACTTCATCATCGCCGAGGCCGGCGCCAAGGCCACGGTGGTCGCCACCTATGCCGGGCTCAGCGGCGGCACTTACTGGACCAACGCGGTGACCCACGTGATCGCCGCCGAGGACGCCGCCATCGATCATTTCACCGTACAGAAAGAGGCCGCCGCTGCCTATCACACCGGCGTCACCGAGGTGACGCTGGCCCGGCGCGCCCAATACCGCAGTTTCGTGATGTCGGTGGGGGCGTCCCTCGCCCGCCACGAGATCGCGGTGCGCCTTAATGGTCCCGATAGCGTCTGCCGGCTCGACGGCATTGCCCTTGCCCGTGGCCGCCAGCATCTCGACAACACCACCCGCGTCGACCACGCAGAGCCCGGCGGCACCACCCATGAGAGTTACAGATGTGTCGCCGACGATCACGCCCACACCGTGTTCCAGGGCAAGATCCGCGTCGCGCCCCATGCGCAAAAAACCAACGCCAACCAAAGCAACCGCAATCTGTT
>JAZFWG010000376.1:0-5917 GCA_036448135.1 Alphaproteobacteria bacterium | reverse complement strand
TGGATCGAGGCGCTACGCCAGGCCGGCGAGCTCCATGAGGTCGACACCGAGGTTCATTGGGACTGCGAGCTCGGCGCCGTGACCCGCAGGGTCTTCGGCAATGGCGATGGGCCGGCGATCCTTTACAACAACATCACCGATTACCAGGACGGACGCTGCACCAAGCTGTTCACCGGGGGGCTATCGAACTATTCCCGGGTGGCGATGATGTTCGGCCTTGAGGCGGATGCGCCGATTACCGATTTGGTGCAGGCGGCGCGCAAGGCCTATGCGTCGCGCGTCGAACCCAAGACCGTCAAGACCGGCCCGGTCAAGGAGAACATCCTCAAGGGCGACGATATCGATCTCTATGAATTCCCGGTGCCGCGCTGGCACCGTTCTGACGGCGGGCGCTACATCAACACCATCCAGGGCACCGTGACCCAGGACCCGGACACCGGGGTCCACAATGTCGGCATCTATCGCGGCATGATCGGCACCAAGAACACCTTGCCGGTGCTGTTGTGGGCGGCCCAGCATTGGGGCCACCATTTCGCCAAACATGCCGAGCGCGGCGAGGAGATGCCGGTGGCCCAT
Organism: Alphaproteobacteria bacterium; assembly: GCA_036448135.1. GTDB lineage: Bacteria > Pseudomonadota > Alphaproteobacteria > SMXQ01 > SMXQ01 > JAZFWG01. Next base: position 5,341 of record JAZFWG010000376.1, on the reverse strand, counting down.
GTCTATGGCTGGGAGCCGTGCCTGCCGTTCTGCTCATCCTCGCCGGTGCCGACCGGGGTTTCGGAATATGACGTGATGGGGGCGATGCGCGGCGCCCCGGTGGAACTGGTGAAGTGCGAAACCTCGGATCTGTTGGTGCCGGCCTCGGCGGAACTGGTGATCGAAGGCACGATCTCGGCCGATCCCGATACCTTCGAGATGGAAGGCCCGTTCGGCGAATACACCGGCTATTTCGGCGGCGACCAGGGGCTCAAGCACAGGACCAAGGTCACCTGCATCACCCACCGCAATGACCCCATCCTGCGCGGCACCCTGGAGGGCACCATGCCCAAGATGCTGAACGAGAACAGCATCATGAGTTCGGTCCAGCGCGCGGCGGTGGCGTGGAACGTGCTTGACCGTTCCGGCGTGCCCGGCATCACCGACGTCCATTGCCCGCCCGCCAACAACGGCACCACGCTGATCATCCAGATGCACCAGACCTATCGCGGCCAGGCCAAGCAGGCGGCCTGCGCGGTATGGGGCTCGAACGCGGCGCATTTGCGCTACAAGAACGTCTGGGTCGTCGACGAGGACATCGACATTCACGATTACGGCGCGCTCGACTGGGCCTTCGCCTACCGGGTCAATGCCGCCGAGGACGATATCCTGTTCTTCCCCGGCACCTTCGGCTCTGCGCTCGATCCCAGCACCCGGCTCAAATTCCGCAACACCCAGAAATTCGGCACCGGCAAATGGTGCCGGGTGCTGATCGACGCCACCATCAACATCGACTTCGAGCCCGAGGAACAATATGGCGGCGACCGCTATCCGGAGATCGCCTATCCCCACCCGGACGACCGCGCCCTGGTCGAGAAGAAATGGAAAGACTACGGTTTCGATTGATGTGGTGAACCTTTGTGGTGTAGCACCCAAGGTTCTAGACAACGGCATGTCTTGCATCGATCACAGTGCCACTGGCCCTGCCGGTCAATAGTTCAACGCAAATGAACACCGCACGTCGTGACGATCGACGTGGCAATCGGGGAGAAAATCAATGTCTGATGTTCAGGATACCACCGCGCTCAATCCCGCCAAGGCGCGCCTTGAGGCCGGCGAGTTGGTGCTGTGCCTTGGCGTGCGCCTCGCCCGCACCGTGGACATCGCGCGCATGGCCAAAACCGCGGGTTTCGATGCCATATTCATCGATATGGAGCACAGCTCCATGCCGCTGGAGACTGCGGTGCAGATTTCCGTCGCCGCCCTCGATGTCGGGATCACGGCGGTGGTCCGTATCCCCGGTCATCTTCCCAACGAGGCCTCGCGGATTGTCGATGGCGGCGCCTTGGGCGTCGTGGTTCCCCATGTGGACACCCCGGAACAGGCCAAGATGATGGTCGATGCCTGCAAGTTTCCGCCGCTGGGCCACCGCTCGACGGGCGGCCCCAGCGTCCATCTCAATTTCCGGCGGGTGCCGGGTGCAGGCCAGATTCTCAACGACGCCACTTTGGTGACGGTGATGCTGGAAACGCCCGAGGCCATCGCCAATGCCGATGCCATCGCCGCCGTCGAAGGCGTCGACATGATCATGATCGGGACCAACGATCTGAGTACCGAGATGGGTTGCCCTGGCCAGCATGACCACGACAAGATCCGCGCCGCTTACAAGACCGTGGGTGAGGCCTGCCGCAAACATGGCACCCATTTCGCCATGGGGGGCGTGCGCGACAACCCCGATCTGGTCAGCGATTACATCGGCTGTGGCGTGCGCTTCATCCTAGCGGGGAGCGATTCGAGCCTGATCATCGCCGGCGCCCGCCGCGAAGCCGAGGCACTCCGCGCCATTCCCATGTCATGATGGCTTTGGGCCGGCCCGCATTCATACCGTGTAGGGTGGGACGTGGCTGATCAGAACCTCATTCGCATCGAGGCCGGCAACCTCAAGACCTTTGTAACCGATATATTCGTGGCCAAAGCCATGTTACCTGCCGATGCCGGCATCGTTGCCGATGTCCTGGTGTGGGCGCAGCTTCGCGGCATCGATTCCCATGGTGTGATCCGGGTCCCGCGCTATCTTGGTTTCATCGATCAAGGCAACCTTGATGCCAAAGCGGTGCCGGAGATCATCCGTGACATGCCCGCGGCCTTCGTTATGGCGGCACACAAGGCCGCCGGTCCCGTCGCCATGACCAGCGCCATGGAGCACGCTATCGTATCCGCGCGGACAAACGGCGTGGCCATGGGCGTGGTCGGCCAGACCACCCACACCGGGCCGATCGGCTACTACGCGCTTCGCGCCGCCGAGGCCGGGCTTATTGGGCTCGTCCTCGCCTCCGGGCCACCCAATATGGCCTATTTCGGCGCCCGGGTTCCCAGCCTTCACACCGCACCGGTGGCCATCGCCGTGCCCGCCCATGAGGGCCGGCCATTGCTTTTGGACATGGCGAGCGCGGTGGTGTCCCTGGGCAAGGTGCGCCACGCCCTTGATGCCGGCCGGGCCATCCCCGAGGGCTGGGCATTGACCAAAGACGGCCGGCCCACCACCGACCCGGCCGAGGCCGCGATCCAATTGCCGCTTGGCGGGCCCAAAGGATCGGGCCTATCCCTGATGATCGAATGCCTAACCGGGATGCTGGCCGGCGTTCCCATATTGACGGCGATGTTGCCGCCGGAAGGAAAGCGGTCTCATGTCCAGAACGGCCTGGTCATGGCCATCGATATTGAAGCCTTCATGGACGGCGATGCCTATCGCCGCGAGGTCGACCGGCTGGTTCAAACCCTGAAGGCGTTGCCCAGGGCCGACGGCGTCGATGATATCCTGATGCCTGGGGAGCGCGGCGCCCGCATGGCCCTGGACCGGTGCCGCGACGGCATCCCGGTCGTCGCCAAGACCTGGGACCGGGTGACAAAGCTGGCCCAGGAGTTGGGCGTCGCCCCGCCTCAGCTTTAAGCTTCCCCGTCAACCAGGACGAAGGCAACGCGGGCGGGGGCGTCGGAGCGGTTGGACCAGGCATGGTTGGTGGCGCGCTGGATACAGACCTCGCCGGCCTTCATCAGCACCTCTGTGTCATCAAGCACCAGATAGATTTCGCCGGAGAGGATCAGGGCGTAGTCCAGGGTCTTGGTCCTGTGCATGAAGGGGTGGCGGGGTTTTTCGCCGCCGACGATGGCGTGCTCGCCGCCCATCTCACCGAAGGCCTTGCGGGCGCCTTCGGCGTCGACCTCACCGATATAGTCCAGTTCTGGCGGAAATTCGACGATGCGGAAATTGGTGCCGTTGGCCACGGGCTCGAGCGCCGTCAGCCGTTCACCGGCATCGCCTTCGTCCCGGATCTTGGCCGGCATGGCATCGGTCATCCACAGATTGCTGATGATGACGCCGGGGCGGTGGGGCGATTGTTTGACATTGCCGGTGGGGCCATCGCTCACCACCGTCGCGCGGCCTTGGTCATCATTCCCCGTCACCACCCGTCTGATCCCGTCACTCATCGTGTTCTCCATAGATATTTTCGTTGCGTTGAGGATGCCCTTATCCTCGCTAGCATGATTATAGTCGCGTAGCATAACAAATCCGGCGGGGCATATGGAGGCAAGGGATCGTGTACCAGGAAACGGAAATCGAATTTGATTCTGACGGCTTGAGGATCTTGGGAATCCTGCGCATGCCCGATGATCCTGGCGCCGGCGAGGCGCGCCCGGTCTTCGCCATCCTCCATGGCTTCGGCAGCAACAAGACCGCCGCCAACGTGATGGGACCCTGCGAATTTCTCACCGGGCTGGGTTACGCCACCCTGCGCTTCGACATGCGCGGCTGTGGCGAGAGCGAAGGCGAAAAGGGCCGGCTGATCTGTAAGGAGCAGGTCCGGGACACAAGAAGCGCGGTGTCGTTCTTGGCGGCCCGGCCCGGCATCGACCCGGCGCGCATCGCCCTGATCGGAAGCAGTTTCGGCGCCGCCGTCGCGATTTATAGCGCCGGTGTTGATGACCGCATCGCCGCGGTGATCTCATCGGGTGGTTGGGGCAACGGCGCGCGTAAGTTCCGCGGCCAGCACCCGACCCCCGAAGCCTGGGCCAAATTCACCGCCATGCTGGAAGCCGGGCGCCGCCACTTTGAGGACACCGGTGAATCCCTGATGGTGCCCCGCTACGATATCGTGCCGCTCCCGGAGCATTTGCGCAAAAATCTTGCCAAGCAATCGGTCGAGATGTTCCCCGCCGAGACCGCCCAGAGCATGTATGATTTTTGCGCCGAAGAGGTGGTTGGCAATATCGCGCCCCGGCCCCTTCTGTTGCTCCACAGCTCGGTGGATTCGGTTACCCCCACCGAGCAATCGGTCGAGATGTTCAAGCGCGCGGGCCAGCCCACCGACTTGCATCTGTTCTCCGAAACCGATCATTTCATGTTCGCCGAGGACAATCATCGGGTCCGTACCGTGGTGCGCGAATGGCTGGAGCGCTTCTTCCCGGTGGATGTTAAGATTGACGCCTGACCGTGCGAGGAGATCCAGATATGAAAATCCTGATCCATTACTGCGTAGTGTGAAACTACAAGCCCCAGGCTCTCCGTGCGAGAGAGAGGCTTGTGGCCAAAGGTGTCACCGATGTTGAAATCACCCCGGGCAATGTGGGCGATTTCGAGATCACCATCGATGGCGATTTGGTCTTTTCCAAGCAACAAAGCGGCGAATTTCCGACCGATGGGGACATCGATGCTCTGGTAGAACCTTAGGCCCGGAGGCTATAATCGGGCCAAGCGGCGTCTGGCGCCAAAAAAATTTGACAGGAGCTTTGATCACCATGCCACCGGAAAGTCTCAGAACAGTGCACAATTTGCGCATTCGCCACACCATGCTGCGGGTTGCCAATCTCGATAACTCCATCGATTTCTATACCCGTCTGTTGGGCATGGACCTGATGCGGCGGCGCGAGAATGCCAGAGCCAAGACCTGTGTCGGCTATGTCGGTTATGGCGAAGAGACCAGCAACCACGCCCTCGAACTGATCCAGGAATCGGGCCATAGCGGCGGTTACACCCATGGTGACGCCTATGGCCACATCGCCCTCGCGGTCAAGGACATGTATGGCCTGTGCGAGGGGTTGAAGGCGGCCGGCGTCGAATTCATCAGTGGCCCGGGACCGAACAGGCCGGACAATCCCAACCTGTTCGCCTTCATCAAGGACCCGGACGGCTACGAGATCGAATTGACGGAACACATAAGTTCCTAGCAAACCCACTTAGATCCCAAATGGTAGCGGCCCCGCCGATGGCGGGGCCGCTTTTTTTGTGTCCGGCGTTAGATATGCCGTCAGGAGCTTTTCTTTTTCTTCTTCTTTTTTTTCTTCGACTTGCACATCTTCTTGT
>JAZFWG010000375.1:0-4425 GCA_036448135.1 Alphaproteobacteria bacterium | reverse complement strand
GTAATTCCCGGGACGATAATGACAGGTGGTGGCAGGGCCATAACGAACCTCCCATGGCTAACAGGCAAGGTCTGACCATTATATTCACGCTTAATAAGTTTACTATAATGTGATTTAAGTATCATATTCAAGTTGCGGAGTAATTGCAACTTACAATAGTATTTTTGAGTTTATGGTGCTTTTATAAAAACGTGAAAAGGAAATTTAGCCCGCGGGCTCGAGACGCAGTAGCGCACCGTCGCTTTCATCGGTCAGCAGATAGATATACCCGTCGGGGCCGTCGCGGACATCGCGGATGCGCACCCCGAGGCTTTCCAAAAGACGTTCCTCACCGGTGATGCGCCGGCCCTCGACGGTGAGCCGCGCGACAAGCCGGCCCGCCAGCGCGCCGACGAACAGATTGCCGCGCCAGCGGGGAAAACGCTTGCCGGTGTAAAATGCCATGCCCGAGGGCGCGATCGACGGCACCCAGTATTTCAGGGGCTGCTCCATCCCGGGATAGTGGGTGCCGACGCCGATGGAAAAGCCGGCATAGCTCTTGCCATGGGTGATGACGGGCCAGCCGTAATTGACGCCGGGCCTGATGAGATTGACCTCGTCGCCACCCCGGGCGCCGTGCTCTTGGGCCCAGATTTCCCCGGTCTGCGGGTGCGCCGCCATTCCCTGGGGATTGCGGTGGCCATAGGAATAGATCTCGGGCCGCGCACCCTTGCGGCCGGCGAAGGGGTTGTCCTTGGGGATACGGCCATCGTCATGGAGGCGGATGATCTTGCCACGGTGATCCCCCAAATCCTGGGCCGCATTGGGCCTGCCGCGCTCTCCGGACGTAATGAACAGCATGCCACCGGGCGCGAAGGCCAGGCGTGAGCCGAAATGGCGTCCGCTGTCGGTGGCGGGCTTGGCCTCGAAGATGGTCTCCATGTCCTGCAGGCGCCGGCCCTTGAAGCGCGCCCGGACCACCCGGGTGGCGGTGGCGCCCCGCACCGGCGCCGAATAGGAAAGATAGACCCAGCGGTTGGTGGCGAATTTGGGATGAAGCGCGACATCAAGAAGGCCCCCCTGGTTCTCCGCCACCACCCGGGGGGTGCCTTTGATGGCAACCGGATCGAGGACACCCTTCCTGATTAGGCGCAGACGGCCCGCACGTTCGGTCACCAGCATGTCGCCGCCGGGGAGGAACGCCAGGCCCCAGGGATGGGAAAGCCCCTTGGTGACGGTGACGACGCGGAATTTATGTTCGGCAGACGTGAAGCTTTGCGCACTGGCGGCCGCGATCGGCGCCAATGCCAACGCCGCGCCCACCATCACCGATGCGAGTCTTACCATCATCGATCTCCGATTCTCGGCGTGATGGACAATTGTACCAGCACTGAAAGGCTAGGCAAACGGCACTGAAAAATGCTCTAGGCTTGGCTGTCGGGCTGTTCTGATACGAACAGCATCATCAGCCCCCCGACCAGCAGGAACACGATCACCGTCGCCATTCCGGCGCGTTGGGAATCAAAGGCCAGTGTTACCGAAGCGAAGATGGCGGGCCCGACAAACGCGGTGATCTTGCCGGAAAGTGCGAACAGGCCGAACATTTCGGTCACCTGTTGGGGCGGCGCCAGGCGCGCCATCAGCGAGCGGCTTGCCGCCTGCGCCGGCCCCATGAAAATTCCAAGGAAAAGGACCAGGATCCAGAACAGGGTTTTGTCCTCAACAAGCAAGATCGATGTGCCGAATCCAATCAGGCCTGCCAAGGCGATCAGGATGGTGCGCTTGGCGCCGATCCAATCATCGATCCAGGCGAAGCTCGCCGCGCCTAGGCCGGCAGTGATGTTGAGGGCGATGCCAAATTCGAGGATTTCCGCCGGCCCCATGCCGAATGTGCCCGCCGCGTAGATGCCGCCAAAGGCGAACATGGTGTTGAGCCCATCGATATAGATCAGGCGCGCCAGCAAAAACCGGGCGATGTTGGCGTGGCGGCGTACTTGGCGTAACGTCCGGATCAGGTTCGAAATTCCATCACGCGCCGCTTGGCCTAACGGTGCGCCGATCGCCGGCCGGTCAGGCGTGAACAGGAACAGAGGTACCGCGAAGACTGCGAACCATATGGCGGCCAGGGGGCCGACCACGCGGATATGTTCGGCCTGTTCCTTGTCGAGCCCGAACAGAGGCGCATCGGGCCGGACGAACACCACCAGCGTGAGGATCAGGCAGATCATCCCGCCGAGATAGCCAAGCCCCCAACCCCAGCCCGATACCCGGCCCAACCGTCCGATGGGGGCAAGATTGGGCAGCATGGCATTGTAAAAGACGTAGCCCATTTCCTGGGCCATGTTGGCGATGGCGAAACACACCAACGCCCACAACGCAAATCGGGGATCGGGTTCGGTGAACCACAGCAAGGCAGTCGCGATCACGCACAGCACTGTGAAACCGGCAAGCCATGGCTTGTTGCCACCTCCCTGATCGGCGATGGCACCAAAAATCGGGCTGAGAATGGCGATGGCGAGGCCCGATGCCGATACCGCCCAGCCCCACTGCGCCGTGCCCAGGATGACTGACTCCGCGACCGACTGGGAGAAATAGGCGGCAAAGACGAAGGTGACAATGACGGTGGAAAAGGCGGAGTTTGCCCAATCATAAACGCACCAGGAAAACACCGCGCGGCGCGGCGCGGTTCGGGAAGGTGAGTCCTGGGGATGCATCGGGGTCAATTCATTCTTCCAGTCTGGCCACCGCGTCATGCAAGGCGTTGGCGATGCGGGTGGCCTGGTCCGGGCCATCGCCGGCGGCATCCAACGCTGAAGCCGTCAGCGGGTCGCCGAAGGCGATATTGATGGGATAGCGGCGCGGCAACCGCGCGCCCACGGGCATGGCCTCAAAACTGCCTTCGATAAGGACCGGCAGGACCGGCGCTTGGGATTTGCCGACCAACATCCCAATTCCGGGCATGAAGGGACCGAGTTCACCCGTGGGTGAGCGTCTGCCCTCGGGAAACCACACCAAAGCGTTGCGCCGCTCCAGGGTGCCGAGGCCATAGGCCAGGCCCAGGCCCGGGCTTCGGTCAGGGTCGACCGGAAATATGCGGGCCATACGGCTGAACATGTGCGTGATGGCACCGCGAAACAGCAATCCAGTCCAACCCGCCCAGTATGTATGTTTGAACTGGCGCCATGGGAGGGTGGCCATAAGCGCCACGGAATCGAGGTAACTGACATGGTTGGGCGCCAGAATGTAGGGGCCGGTCTCGGGAAGATTTTCGATGCCCTTTACGGTCAAACGGAACCAACGGCGCATGATCACCCGCAGGAGCTGGTACAGCATCCAGCCTAGAATTGTGAGCATGGGGCCTGTCGGCTTCAGCCAGCGCTCCTGTTCCGCCGATAAAGTGGGAACGCCACCCCCCGCCCCTTCCAGGCCAGCCTCGACCACGCCGGCAGCGATCGCCTGCTGCAGGAAATCGCGCAATGTGGTGATCTGGGCAATGGCATCCTCGTTGATGGAAATGTCAAATCGCTCCTCCATTTCCAGGGTCAGGGTTAACCATTTGAGCGAATCGATTCCAAGATCGAGTTGCGGGCTGTCATCGAGATGGAGGGGTTGGTCGGGATAGAGCGCGGTGAGCCAGTCCCAAACCTGTTTGGCGCGGGGTGACGCCAACAGGGCCAGATCTTCATCGCTGTGTGCCACCGGCGCCTTGGGCCTCTTTCCCGCCTTTGCGCCCTGATCGATATCGGTGAGCAGATGACGGCGAAGCTTGCCAAGATGGGTGCGCGGCAGATCATCCTGGTAAAGGACGAACCCGGACAAACGCTGATAGGGAGCCAGGCCCGCCGTCGCGAATTCGATCTGCTCGCGCAGAAGGGCTTCGACGCGTGCCAGGCCGCGGTCGCGGACCGCATCGGCGTCGGGAACAATCAGGCCGACCAGGACACCCTCATGCTCCAACACGGCGACATCAAGGATAAACGGGCTCTCGGCGATGACAGTTTCGATCTCATCCGGGAATATGTTCTTGCCGTCGGCAAGAACGATGAGTTCCTTGGAGCGGCCAACGAGAAAGAGATAGCCGTCCTCGTCGAGATAGCCGAGGTCACCGGTGCGGAACCAATTGTCCGCGGTAAATACCTCACTCGTCGCCTCGGGGTTGTTCCAGTAGCCGGCGAAAACATTGGGGCCGCGGGCCTGCACCTCGCCGAATTCGTCCCCGCTGGTCGTCTCTATGCGGAGTTCGACATTCCCGAGCGGCAAGCCCGTGCTGCCGATGCGTTCGCGTCCCCGCGGGTTGAATGTCAAAATGGGCGCCGTTTCGGTGAGCCCATAACCGCTGAGCACCTCCCAGCCCAGACCTTCGAGCTGCCATGCCACATCCGGTTCCAATCGTGCGCCGCCGCACCCTAGAAGGTGTAGGCTCGGCCCGAACTCGTTGTGCAACGG
>JAZFWG010000374.1:0-2846 GCA_036448135.1 Alphaproteobacteria bacterium | reverse complement strand
GAATCTGGCGCACCTTCGTCAACTGGTCGCGGGCGAGAACCTCCAGCACCTCGTAGGTGATCTGCTGAAGGCGGTCGTGCTCGTCGGGGTTCAACTCCGGCAGCAGCCGGGAGATCTTGAGAGCCAGATCACAGCGAACCGTGTCGTCGCGGTCATGGGCCAGCAAAAGATGGGCCTGAGCCGGTGCATGGGCGTTGCCGGCGATCGTGCGGCGGACCTCGGGCGAGGCGTCCTCCGCCAGGTAGTAGAGAACCTCGGCGCGGACATCCTGGAGATTCGCCAGGGACCGGCGCACCTTGGCGCTCGGGTGGCGGGCAAGCTCCTTGGTTTCCTCGTAGCTGAGAGTCGCGTTGGCGCCGAAACCGGCGCGGCCGAACATGCGGAGCATCAGCGCCTTCATGGCACGGCCACCCTTCTCTCCTCCGCCGCCGCGGGCGGAGCGGCGACATCGAACCGGCCCTTGCCACCGTGCTTGGCCATGTACATGGCCTGATCGGCCCTGGCCATGAGGTCTTCGAGGCGCTCTCCGCTGCCCGGCGCGAGGACGGCGATACCGAGCGATACGGTCAAGGGATGGGAGGGATCGCCGGAGAAGTCCGCCAGGGCCCGGCAGGCATCCAGCAACTCGCGCGCCCTTTCCCGCCCGGCGGCAAGGTCGGCGCCCTCCAGCCAGCAGGCGAACTCGTCACCGCCAAGGCGGGCAACCAGGTCTCCGGAACGCACCTTGCCGAGAAGAATCTCGCTCAGCCTGATCAGCGCCTCATCGCCCCGCTGGTGGCCATGAAGGTCGTTGACCAGCTTGAAATTGTCGAGGTCACAGTAGATCAGGACCGCCGAATGGTCGGTGACCGAGATGGTCTCATGGCGGCGGCGGAGTTCGTTGAAGAAGGTTCGCCGGTTGAGCAATCCGGTCAACCCGTCGGTGCGGGACAGTTTCCGCAGCTTCTCGTGGTTGGCGATCTGTTCGTTGGCGATGCCGAGCTGGTCGGCGACTTCCATGAGCAACCCGCGAACATTGTCGCTCCAGGGTTCACCACCCGCCTTGCGCCATAGGAATATGGCGCCGTTGACCGCATGGTGATAGCGGGTGGCGATCGCCAGCCCTTGACCGCCATCGATTTCCGCCGTCACCGGCAACTGGGTCCGCTTGAGCTTGTGAAGCATCGCCTCGGCGGCCTCGGCATCCGGCAGATCGCCGAATTCCGCCGCCGGGGCGATGGCGGGCCCGATGTCCTGCCGGTAAATCCTGCAGCCGCTGGCGGCGATCGCCCGCGCCATCGCCGCGGCGGCGGCGCCCAGCATGTCGCGGGGGTCGACCTCATCGCGCATGGTGCGCACCATGTAGGTCAGAAGCCGTTCGCGATTGCGGGCACGGGCCAGGGCGGAATCGCGCTCGCGGGCCTCGGTGACGTCGCGGCACACACCACGGGCGCCCAGCCATTCCCCGTCATCGCCGAGCAGAGGCACGCATGAAGCCAAAAGACAGGCCGGCGACCCGTCGGCGCGGCGGAACCACAGCTCGACATCGGCCAGCGGGTCGGTGGCGGTAAAGGGCATCGGCATCGGCGCGCCCCATTCCTCGACGAAGAAGTCACTGGGCGGCCGGCCGACCAATTCCTCCGCCCGGTATCCCAAAGCGCCCTGGGGCGATACGAAGGCGAACACCCCGCCGGCATCGGTCTCCCACGCGAAGTCGCTGGAGACCTCCACCAGGTCCTTGTAACGCTGGCGCGACTCCACCAGGGCGGTGCGAAGATTGTGTTCGAGCATGACGTTGCGGCCCAGGACCAGGGCGGAGGTTCCGTCCCCCACGGGAAGGATGGTCAACTCTACCCGCCCGCCGGAAACCGCTTCAGGCACCACGACGGTCTCGACCCTGGCGGCATTGTCGGCAAGGGAGCGGGCGATGGCTTGGGCCACCGCCGGGTCCGCCACCAGGCGGGACGCTTCGGCTTCCCCGGCGCCCCATCCGTTGCTGGCAAGCACCCGCCCTTGGCCATCGACGAACATCGCCGGGCCGGGGAAACGCGACAACGCATTGCCCGAGTCGAAAAGCACGCCCAGGGCGGCTTTTGAGGGAGCTGATTTTCCGCCGCCCCGGCGCCATCGCCGGAGGGGCCACGGAATATTCATCCTATCTTCGCCCACTGGCTTTTTTGGCCGTCGGTGGAATCCCTTGGTTCGCGGCGTTTTCCCCGCCGGTCTCCTCGAAGACGGTGATATCCGCGGCCGGCCTGCCGAAAAGATAACCTTGGCCGAAGTCGACGCCGCACTGGCGAAGGAACCCGACGCAGTCCTCCTCCTCCACCATCTCGGCGACGGTGGCGATCCCAAGATCGTTGCAAAGGCCCGCCATCGCTTTCAGGAATGCCCTGCCCTTACCCGTCGAGAGAGCGTCGCGTACGTAAATGCCGTCGATCTTGACGACATCCACGTCCAGTGCCCTGAGGTATTGGAAGGCCGCCGCGCCGGCGCCGAAGTCGTCGAGACAGACCTTGTGGCCGGCCTGGCGCAGGCTCTGGACCGACCGGTTGACGGCTTCGAGGTCGACGATCTTGGCCGATTCGGTGATCTCGAACAGAATCTTGTCGCGCAATTCTTCGTGCTTCGCCAACAGCCCCTGTAGGGCCCTGACGAAAGCCGGAGACCCGATCGAGTTACCGGAGAGGTTCACCGCCACCATGTAATCGCGTCCATTACGGCGGGTCTCGGTGAGCCAGTCGATCACCTTGGCGCACATCGCAAGGTCGAAGTCACAGACCATCCCGGTCTGTTCGGCGAAGGTAATGGCGCCATAGGGGGTGATGCGGTCGCCGAAGGCGCTGAACCGGGCCAGCACCTCGTAA
>JAZFWG010000373.1:0-4444 GCA_036448135.1 Alphaproteobacteria bacterium | reverse complement strand
CGCCCCACGGTCCAGGTCGGCGACCCCTTCACCGAGAAGCTGTTGATCGAGGCCTGCCTGGAACTCATGGCCATGGACGTCATCGTCGCCATCCAGGACATGGGGGCGGCGGGGCTGACGTCGTCGTCGTTCGAGATGGCGGCCAAGGGCGGCGTCGGCGTCGAGCTCGACCTCGACAAGGTGCCGGTGCGCGAGCAAGCCATGACCGCTTACGAGATCATGCTGTCGGAAAGCCAGGAACGCATGCTGATGGTGCTCAAGCCCGGCCAGGAGGATACCGCCCGCGACGTGTTCGAGAAATGGGAGCTCGATTTCTCCATCATCGGCCGCCTCACCGATACCGGGCGCATGGTGCTGACCCATGGCGGCGCCGTCTGCGCCGATCTTCCCATCGCGCCCCTCGCCGATTCAGCGCCGCGCTATGACCGCCCCTGGGTGCCGACGCCCGCGCCCGAAACCATCGCCGCCCAGGACGTCCCCGCCCCCAAAGCCATATTCCGGGCGCTGCGGGACCTTCTAGGCTCCCCAGATCTCAGTTCGAAGCGCTGGATCTGGCAGCAATATGACCACATGGTGATGGGCGACACCGTGGGCCGCCCGGGCGGCGATGCCGCCGTGGTCCGCATCCATGGCTCGAACCGGGCCTTGGCGCTCGTCACCGATTGCACGCCGCGCTATTGCGGTGCCGATCCCACCGCGGGCGCCGCCCAGGCGGTGGCCGAGGCTTGGCGCAACCTCACCGCCACCGGCGCAAAGCCGCTCGCGATCACCGACAACATGAATTTCGGCAACCCGGAACGGCCCGAGATCATGGGCCAGTTCGTCGGCGCCATCGAAGGCATACGCGAAGCCTGCCTTGCCCTCGACTTCCCGGTGGTGTCGGGCAATGTCTCGTTCTACAACGAGACCAACGGCGCCGGCATCCTGCCGACGCCGGCGATCGGCGCCGTCGGCCTGATCGACGATCTCGGCCATGCGGTGGCCGCCGCCTTCACCGCCGCGGGCGAGGATATCATCGTCATCGGCGAGACCCGGGGCCATCTCGGCTGCACGCTCTATCTGCGCGAGATCGCGCACTTAGAGGCGGGCGCGCCGCCACCGGTGGATCTCGGCGCCGAACGCGGCAACGGCGATTTCGTCCGCGGCCTGATCACCCGGGGCGCGGTCACGGCGTGCCATGATATCTCCGATGGCGGGCTTTTGGTGGCGGTGGCGGAAATGGCGCTGGCGTCGGACATCGGCGCCGACATACTGGCGCCGCCGGAAACAGACGATTTGCCCCTCCATGCCTGGGCCTTCGGCGAGGACCAGGGCCGCTATATCGTCACCGCCCGGGATGCGGCCCAGGTTCTGGCGGCGGCGCAAAAGGCCGGGATTCCGGCGGCCGCCATCGGCGCCACGGTGGCCGACGAGACGTTGAAAATGGCCGGCAATGGGACCATATCTTTAGCGGAATTGCGGCAGCCCTTCGAGGGCTGGCTTCCCGCCTACATGGCGGGCCCGGCCCAAGGTTAAGGGTAAAGGACTTCAGGATAGAGGATTGTAACCATGGCGATGGATTCGCAATTGATCGAACAACTGATCAAAGACGCCCTGCCCGACGCTAAGGTCACGATCCAGGACCTCAAGGGCGACGGCGATCATTACGCCGCCCATGTGGTGTCCGCCGCATTCCGCGACAAGACCCGTGTCCAGCAACACCAAATGATCTATGATGCCCTGGGTGGGCGCATGGGCGGTGAGCTCCATGCCCTGGCCTTGCGGACCTCGATAGCAGAAGATGGCGCCGCCGAAGACGGCTGAGCCAAGAAAAAGGAGTTCACATGACCGATACCGCCGATCAGATCCGCCAGGAAGTCTCCGGCAATGATGTCGTCCTGTTCATGAAAGGCAGCCCGGTATTCCCGCAATGCGGGTTCTCGGCCGCCGTAGTCGAGATGCTGTCGAACCTCGGCGTCAAGTTCAAGGGCGTCGACGTGCTATCGGACCCCGAGTTGCGCGAAGGCATCAAGGCATTCAGCAACTGGCCGACCATCCCCCAGCTTTACGTCAAGGGCGAGTTCGTCGGCGGCTGCGACATCATCCAAGAGATGTATCAGTCCGGCGAGTTCGAAGAGCTGTTGAACACCAAGGGCGTGGAACGCGCCGCCCCGGAACAGACCCAAGGCTAACCTTCCTCAGCGCGAGTAGTACTCGATCACCAGGTTGGGTTCCATCTGCACCGGATAGGGCACGTCTTCCAGCTTGGGGACCTGCACGAAGGTGCCCTTCATCTTGTTGTAGTCCACGTCGATATAGTGGGGCACGTCGCGCTCGGGCAAACCCATGGCATCGAGCACCAGGGGGATCTCGCGTGATTTCTCCCGCACCTCGATGACATCGCCTTCCTTGACCAGATAGGACGGGATATTGACCCGCTTGCCGTTGACCAGCACATGGCCATGGTTGACGAACTGGCGCGACGCGAACACGGTGGGCACGAACTTCATGCGGTAGACCACGGCGTCCAACCGGCTTTCCAGAATCCCGATGAGGTTCTCGGAAGTGTCGCCGCGGCGGCGCACCGCCTCGTGGTAATATTTGCGGAACTGGCGTTCGGTGATATTGCCGTAATAGCCCCTAAGCTTCTGCTTGGCCTGCAATTGGGTGCCATAGTCGGACAGCTTGAACCGGCGTTGGCCGTGTTCGCCGGGGCCGTATTCGCGCTTGTTGATGGGACTTTTGGGCCGGCCCCAAAGATTGACCCTGAGCCGGCGGTTGATTTTGTACTTCGACTTCAGTCGCTTCGTCATTTGCTAAACCCGTGTTTTATCGGTGTTTTTGTCCCGATAGGCCCTGGTGGAAACGAAACCGGGGCGGGGCGGCCGGTCTTTGCCGGGGCCCGCATTCTCGGGAATGAGCGCGCACTATAGCGGCCAACGGGGCGATGTCAAACGCTAGCCACCCGGATCAAAGATCAGGATTTGCCGCGTTTCGGCCTTGCCAGGGCGGTGATCATGCCGCGCAGCGCCCGGACCTCGTTCTCGGTGAAATGCGCCCGTTGCAGCATGGTGCGGATGTTGCGGACCATGTGCGGGCGCTTGTGCGCGGGCGCAAGATAGCCCTTGGCGTCGAGCTCACCCTCGAGATGCATAAACATGCGAAGAAGATCGGCTCGGGTCGCGGGCGGCTCCGGGTTCTTGCCCACTTGCACCTCGCGCTCCTCAAAGCCGGCCTGGAACCACTCATAGGCGATGATCAGGACCGCCTGGCCGAGATTGAGCGAGGCAAAGCCCGGGTTCAAGGGCGCCTCGATCACCTTATCGGCGAGGGCGAAATCGTCGCTGTCGAGGCCGGCGCGTTCGGGCCCGAACAGGATCCCGCTGGCGTCGCCCCTGGTCTCATGGCCGCGAAGCTCCGCCGCCGCCTGGCGCGGGGTCATGTAGGCCTTGGCCATGTCCCGGGGCCGCGCCGTGGTGGCGTAGAGGTGGTGGATATCGGTCACCGCATCGGCGACGGAGGTGAACAGCCGGGCGCGCTCCAGCACAATAGCGGCGCCGGCGGCCATGGTCCGGGCCCTATCATTGGGCCAGGCTTCCCGGGGGTTGACCAGCCGCAGATCGGAAAGCCCGCAATTCAGCATCGCCCGCGCCACGGCGCCGATGTTCTCGCCCATCTGGGGCGCGATCAGGATCACCGCCGGCCCCGGACCGGTTACGGCGTCGGTCTTGGCGATTAGGGTGGAATCGGTGCCGGCCATGGCGCCCGGGCTAGGGTCCGTACTCATAAAGGGTTGTGGTGCTGGCGGCCCAGGGATCATGACCGGCTAGGCGCGAAAAGCGCAGCAGTGTCCACCACTTCAAGCTTTTCGCAACGACGTCCGGTCTTGATCCCTGGGCCGTCCCAGCGGGATTTGCCGGGATTGACCCGGTTCCGCGTCGCTCGTCCTTGAATATGCCCAGCATGTCCTGCGTTCTCGCTCCTAAAACCGGGTCAATCCTGGCAAACCAGCGCCATAACCCTTTATGAGTACGGGCCCTACTTGGCGCCTGAGCGGTAGAGCTTGTAGGTGATGGCGTCGTTGAGCGCGTTGAACGAGGCATCGATGACGTTGGCGGAGACCCCCACCGTCGACCAGCGTTCGCCCTCGCCATCGGTGCTTTCGATGACGACGCGGGTCACCGCCTTGGTGCCTTGCGACGGCGTCAGGATGCGCACCTTGTAATCCACCAGGCGCATATCGGCGAGTTCCTCGAAGGCCGGCGACAGCGCCTTGCGGAGCGCGTTGTCGAGCGCGTTGACCGGGCCGTTGCCCTCGGCCACGGTCATGATCTTGTTGCCCTTGACCTCGACCTTGATGGTGGCCTCCGACAGGGTGATGAGCTGGCCGCGGGCGTTCCAGCGCCTCTCGTCCAGCACCCGGAAGCTGTCGAGCTTGAAATATTCCGGCAGGCCCTCCAGGGCT
>JAZFWG010000372.1:0-3774 GCA_036448135.1 Alphaproteobacteria bacterium | reverse complement strand
AGTAAAACCGTGCCCGAAACCATATCCGAAGCCGTGCCCGAAACCGTATCCGAGGCGGTGGCCGGCCGGCTCGCCGGCCTTGCCCTCGACGATATCCCCGCCAAGGCGCGCGACATCGCCATCAATGATCTTCTCGACATGGCCGGGCTCTGCATCTCGGCGCGGCGGACCGATTACATCGCCAAGGTGATCGATGGCTGTGACGGCGATGGCCCCTGCACCGCCATCGGCCATGTCCGGGGGTTGGATGCGTCCGGCGCGGCGGTGGTCAACGGTGTCGCCACCCATGGCGAGGATTTCGACGACACCCTGGAAGGGGCGCCGATCCGGGTCGGCGCCATGGTCATCCCGGCGGTGCTGGCGGCGGCGGAAAGGTACGGGCGCACCGGCGCCGATGCGCTCCTTGGCATCGTCTGCGGCTTGGAGGCGATCTGCCGCTTCAACCACGTGGCGCCGGGGGCGATCCACCATGCCGGCTTTCACCCGGTGGGCGTCATTGGCACTTTGGGCGGCACCGTGGGGGCGGCCAAGGCGCTTGGCCTCAACCCGCACCAGATGACCATGGCGCTCGGCATCGCGGGCTCGTTGTCATCGGGGATCTTGGAATATCTCACCGATGGGGCCTGGACCAAGCGCCTCCATCCGGGCTGGGCGGCCCAGTCGGGCCTGCGCGCGGCGCTGTGGGGGCGCCAGGACTTTTTCGCCCCCCGCACGGTGTTCGAGGGCGCCCACAGCTTCTTCCATGCTTTCGCGCCGTCCTGTGACCAGCCCCGCTACGGCACCGTCACCGAGACCCTGGGCCGTGAGTGGTTCATGGAGAAGATCGCGTTCAAGCCCTATGCCTGCGGCACCATGATCCACCCCTATATCGACTGCATGATCCGCCTCGCCAAGCAAGACATAGACCCCGGCCAGATCGACCATGTGGTGTGCAAGACCGGCGCAGGCCTGGTCGACCGCCTGTGGGAGCCCTTGGCCGACAAGCACTCCCCGCCGTCGGGCTATGCGGCGAAATTCTCCATGCCGTTCTGCATGGCGGTGGGCTTCTTCGATGGCGACGCCGGGCTCGACCAGTTTACCGATGCCAAGGCCAAGGACGCCAAAATCCTCGAACTCTGCCGCAAAATCTCCTATGTGATCGACCCGGAGAACGAGTACCCGGACAACTATACCGGCCATATCCGGGTCACCTTCAAGGACGGCAGCGTGAAGGAGGTCGACCAGCCCCATATGCGGGGCGGCCAGCGCGAACCGCTCTCCCGCGGCGAACTGATCACCAAGTTCAAGGCCAACATCGCCTATGGCGGCTGGCCGGCGGGGCTTGGCGAAGAGCTCTTGGAGTTCTGCCTCACCATCGCCGAGGCGCCGGACCTGTCAGGCCTCGCCGCCTTCAGGGTGTAAGATCGGCCAGGGTGTAAAACGGGGCGCAAACAAACACCCCCGCGCCCACAGGAACCGCACTATGACAAAACCACAAAATCTCGCCCACCAGTTGATCGAGGCCCATCTCACCGAAGGCGAAATGGAACCGGGCACGGAAATCCGCCTCAAGGCCGACCAGGTGCTTTTGCAGGACGCGACGGCGACGCTCACCATGCTGGCGCTGGAGGCCATCGGCCTCGACCGCATCAAGGTGGCGGTGGCCTGTCAGTACATCGACCACAACCTGTTGCAGGCCGACTTCAAGAACCCCGACGACCATTTGTTCCTGCAATCGGCCGCCCAGCGCTTCGGAATCCATTTTTCGCGCCCCGGCAACGGCATCTCCCATCCGGTGCACATGGAGCGGCTGGGGGTACCCGGACAATTCCTGGTGGGCTCCGATTCCCATACCCCGGCGGCGGGGTCCCTCGGCATGCTGGCGATCGGCGCCGGCTCGGTGGAGGTGGCGACGGTGCTGGCGGGCGATGCCCTCGCCATCCGCATGCCCGAGATCATGGGGGTGAAATTGACCGGCGTGCTGCCCGATTGGGTCAGCGCCAAGGACGTCATCCTGGAAATGCTGCGCCGCCACACGGTCAAGGGTGGTGTCGGGCGCATCATCGAATATTACGGGCCGGGCATCGGCGGCCTCAATGCCATGGACCGGCACGTGATCTGCAACATGGGGACCGAGCTCGGCGCCACCGCGTCGGTGTTTCCCGCCGACGGGGCGGTCAAGGCCTTCCTCTGCGCCCATGGCCGCGAAGGGGATTTCATCGCCCTCGCCCCGGGTGAGGGGTGCGATTATGACCACCACGACGAGATCGACCTTTCCGCGCTGGAGCCCCTGATCGCCACCCCGGGGAGCCCCGACAACGTGGTTGCCGTCAGCGAAGTGGCGGGAGAGCCGGTCTACCAGGCCTATATCGGATCGTCGGCCAACCCCGGATTCCGCGACTTCGCCGTGCCCGCCGCCATGGTCCGGGGCCGCCAGGTTCACCCGGAGGTCTCATTCGACATCAATCCGTCCAGCCGCCAGGTGCTGATGGACCTGATGCGCTCCGGCGATCTCACCGATCTTATCCAGGCCGGCGGCAGGCTCCACCAGGCGGGCTGCAACGGCTGCATGGGCATGGGCCAGGCGCCCGCCACCGGCAAGAATTCCTTGCGCACGGTGCCGCGCAACTTCCCCGGCCGCTCGGGCAACGCCGACGACAGCGTCTATCTGTGCAGCCCCGAGACCGCCACCGCCGCCGCGCTCACCGGGCAGATCACCGACCCGCGCGATCTCGGCATGGACTACCCCTTGAGGGAGGGGCCGGAAACCGGCGTCGATGTTGCCGGCCTCCTGCTACCGCCGCCACCGCTGGCCGACGCGCTCAAGGTCGAGGTCGTCCACGGCCCCAATATCGCGGCGCTGCCCCCTATCACCCCCCTGCCCGACGCCATCGAGACAATGGTGCTCCTCAAGATGGGCGACAATGTCTCCACCGACACCATCAACCCGGCGGGCGCCGAGGTGATGCCGTACCGGGCCAACGTCCAGGCCATCGCCGAGTTTTCCTTCCGCCGGCTCGACGACACTTACGTCGCGCGCGCCAAGGACACCAAGGGCACCGGCGGCCACGCCCTGGTGGGGGGGGAGAATTATGGCCAGGGCTCGTCGCGCGAACACGCCGCCCTCGCCCCCCAATGGCTGGGTTTGAGGCTGGTGCTGGTGAAATCATTCGCCCGCATCCACGAGCAGAACCTGGTGAACGCGGGGATCCTGCCGCTCCACTTCGACGTTGATGGCGATTACGACAACATCGAGGCGGGGGATATCCTTATCGTTTCCGGCATCCGCCAGGGCGTGACCGCGGGCCGCGAAATGACGGTGACTCGCAAGAGCAAGGGGGGCAAGGACAAGGGGATCGAAATCCCCGCCCATCACAACTTATCGGCGCGCCAAGTGGAGATTTTCCTCGCCGGCGGGTTGGTCAACTGGTTCCGGGCACGGCTTCCCGGCCCAGGGGCGGGATCGGGCGCGGGCAAAAGCGCCGCGGCCTGATTTCCTATAGGCTCCCCAACAGGCCGAAGACGCCGCGCTTGCGGATGCCGCGGCGCATCAACTCCACGTCCAGCACCTGGTGGTCGTCCACATCGAGGTTCACACTGGCGCCCAAGGTGGAGATGAACCATTGCTGGGTCGCGGCGTCCTTGGCCTGGAAGATCAGATCGGAGATGTCGAACCGGGCGGCGATGTTCAAGAGAAGGTCTTCCTTGCGTTCCTCGACCCCTTCGGAGATCCCCTCGCCCTGCACCAACACCTTCCAGGCGCCGGACTTCTGGTAGGCCTCGATCTGGGAGATT
>JAZFWG010000371.1:0-5290 GCA_036448135.1 Alphaproteobacteria bacterium | reverse complement strand
GCCGTGATCACGTTCTTCACCACGGGACATTACCGGCGCCCCGGCGAGAAGCAGTGGCGCCGGCGGGAGCCCAACGCCTACGGCAAATGGGTGTTCGTCAAGAGCAACGCCCGGCGTCTTTCCGATGCCAAGGACCGCGCCATGTTGACAATGATGGCCGAGCGCAAACTTAGGGATCTGAAAGCCGATATCTCGGATTTGGTGCCCTTGCTCGGCCGCGAGGGCCGCTCGGTCCATGCTTTACTCGCCAATACCGATCCCGGCCGCGCCCGGGCCTTGATCGCCAAGCTGCCCGCCGCGGTGCGTTCCGACCTCCGAGCCCTTAACCTCAAGGGCCGGGACTTCTCGCACTTGAAAGTGCCGGTGATCCTGATCCATGGACTTGACGACGCCATCATTCCCTACAGCGAAAGCGAAGCCCTGGCCCGGGCGATCCCCGGCGGGCGCGCCGAATTGTACGGTGTCGACAGTCTCGCCCATGTCGAGCTCAGTTTCGGCGGTGTGATCGACACCTTTGTGATGTGGCGCGCGGTCTATAAGCTGCTGGAACGGCGCGACGCCCTGGCGGTGGCGCCTTCGCTTTCCAGGGCGGCAAAACCTCGGCGCTAATGCCGTTTTGACCGTGGGAAAACCCGCCGCTTGAGTTTGGCGGCGAAGCCGCGCGGGTCGCGAATGGGATCGGCCTCGGCCGCCGCGTCGCGTAGTCCGGCCTTGACGGCATCGATCTTGGGCTTGGTTTTGCGCCAGGCATCTTCGGCGCGCGGGCGGACCTGGTTTTCCAGGATGTCCGCCGCCTTGGCCTGGACCCGGGGGTCCGAGGCGATCAACCTGGCGGCACCGATCAGCAAACGATGGAACAGGGCCATATCCGTGCCTTGAAGTTTGACGCCCATTATCTCACGGTGAGGCGGCGGCGCAAGGGGACGCTGCCCTCGAGCCTTTGCCCGGGCCGGATTTAAACATACATTCCATCTGGAATGATAATCGATACAAAACCGCGCCATGGAGCGAGAAGATAGCCCAACACCATTGCCCCGATGGCCGCTTGCGCCGCGCCTCACCCGCGGCCAGTTCCTGCGTGGCATCGCCGGTGTTGCGGCGGCGCTGGTGCTGCCGGCGGCGGATGGCCGGACCAGCCCGGCGCCCATGACCACGCGGCCGATCCCCAAAAGCGGCGAACACTTGCCGGTTGTCGGTCTCGGCACCTGGCAGACCTTCGACGTGGGTGGCGGCGCCGGCGCGCGGGAGCCGTTGGCCGAGGTGCTGCGCCTTCTGTTCGCCAATGGCGGCAGCGTCGTCGATTCCTCGCCCATGTATGGCCGCGCCGAGGGGGTGGTGGGGGATCTGTTGGCCACCCTCGGCACACGCGACAAGGCCTTCATCGCCACCAAGGTCTGGACCCAGGGGCGGCGCTCCGGGATTCGTCAGATGGAACGCTCGATGGAATTGTTCAAGGCCACCACCATCGATCTCATGCAGATCCACAATCTGGTCGACTGGCGGACCCATCTGAAAACCTTGCGCGCATGGAAGGAAGCGGGCCGCATCCGTTATCTCGGCGTCACCCATTACACCCCCAGTGCCTTCGACGAGCTCATGGCCGTGATCGAGGCCGAGCCGGTCGATTTCGTCCAGTTGCCCTATTCCATCGCCGTGCGCGATGCCGAGAACCGCTTGCTAGGCTTGGCCGCCGACAAGGGCGTCGCCGTTCTCGTCAACCGCCCCTATGAAGGCGGCGATCTGTTCGGCGCGGTGCGTGGAAAGCCGCTGCCGCCCTGGGCGGCGGATTTCGATTGCGCGAGCTGGGGTCAGTTCTTCCTGAAATTCATCTTGGGCCACCCGGCGGTGAGTTGTGTCATCCCCGGCACCTCCAAGCCGCGCCACATTGCCGACAACGCCGCCGCAGGCAAGGGCCGGGCTCCGGATGAAAATGAGCGCCGCAAGATGGCGGCGCTGTGGCAAAGCCTGTGATGGGTAAAGAGGTTCGGACCCACCGTTGCCGCAAGACCACCCCATCGCTTATGGTGAAATCTTAACAACGGCCAAAGCCGCACATCAAAGGGGGAAAACCTCCGTGATTAATCCAGGGACTGCCGCGACAGGACACAATATTTGCCCCTCAGCACAAGGGATTTACATAGCCCCCTGAGCTTGGCGGCGTCACCCACCGCATAGAGACGGTAAAACCGTCCACGGCCGGGGATGTCCACCTGGCGCACCCGGGGGGAGAGGTCCCGAAACCGGTCCTCGTCCCGTGAGAGCAGGTCCCAGCCCGCCCGGGCCCGGTCACGGTGCGTGTAGGAGGCGAGATGCGCCGCCACCGCGGCTTTGGGCACCGGGGCTTCGCTTTGCTTTGGGGACAACCGGTTGATGGCGCGCCTTGCGAGATATTCGCCGAGTACGGACGTCTTGTCCCGGGGACTGGCGGGAATCGCCTTGGCAACATAGGCAAGCGATTTTTTGCCAGGCCCGCCGCCGCTTTTGAGGCGTTTCAAGTTCCCGCCGCCGCGTTTGAGACGCTTCAATTCCTTGAGCCCGCCGGGCTGTCCGGCCAGGCGGATGGCGGCGGCCTTGTGCCCGGCCTGCGCCGCAAGCCCGTAGAAGGCATAGGCCTTGGCCCGGTCGATGGCGACGCCCTTTCCGGTCTCGAGCAATTGGGCCATGCGAAACTGTGCATCGGGATTGCCCGCTGCCGCCGCCTTGGACAACCAGCGGGCGGCCTCGGCCTCGTCCCTTTTCACCCCTTGGCCATTGAGATGGAGCAAGGCCAGGTTGAGTTGGGCCCGGTCGAAGCCGGCGATGGCGGCACGGCGGTACCACCTAGCGGCCTCGGCAAGATCTTGCTTCACCCCTTTGCCCCAGCGGTAAAGATGTCCGAGATTGCGCTGGGCCGCGAGATCGCCCGCATCGGCGGCGCGCCGCCACTCTTCGGCCGCGGTGGCGTAATCGCCGGCGTCATAGGCGTCAAGGCCCGAGTTAAAATCGGCGTGAACCGGCGCCGATGCCAGCGCCATGAAGATATAGACCGCCGCCGCCCGGGCCCAACGTCCATGAGACGGAGTCCGGCGGCGCGATGCCGGTGATGTTTCAACCAATGCCCGACGCCTCCCGGGGGCTTGGTAGGAAAGCCGCATTATAGATCGGCGTCGCGGGAATAACAGGGACAAAAGCCGCCACGGCGCCTTTGAGGAAAATCTGCTTAAGTTAGCCGGGGGGTCGAGCGCTGGGGATGGGGGTATTCGGTGCCGACGCCTAAGTCCCGGGCACGGCGGTAGATTTCGGTGCCGGCGGCCATGTCGGCCAGGCCCATGCCCATGAACTTGAAGATGGTGATATCGGCGCCGGCTCCTCGCGGCTTGGCCGCTTCCACCAGCTTGCAGATCGGCACCACGTCATCCCAACTGCCCTGGCCGCTATCATAATAATCCC
Source organism: Alphaproteobacteria bacterium (assembly GCA_036448135.1). Classification (GTDB taxonomy): domain Bacteria; phylum Pseudomonadota; class Alphaproteobacteria; order SMXQ01; family SMXQ01; genus JAZFWG01. The sequence goes on along the minus strand of JAZFWG010000371.1, from coordinate 1,861 downwards.
GAAGTTCCTTGGAGTTTTGCCGCACCTGGGCGAGGTTGTCGCAGACCACCAGGGAACACCGGGGCAGGATGTCCTGGTCGATCTCGGCATTGGCGGGAATGATGGCGCCGCCGACATTGATGTGGCTGCCCGGCGCCACCATGGACTGGGTAAGGAACGGCTCCTTGGCCCTCGTGAAAGTGGAAATGATGGGGGCGTCCTTGACCGCGGCCTCCACCGAGGTGCAATCGGTCACCTCGAAGTCGAAACCCGCGCGCAGCTGGGCGGCGAATTGGGCGCGGCGTTCCACATTGGGGCTGAAGACGCGGACCCGGCCAAGGTCCCTGACCGCGGCCACGGCGGCGACCTGGGACATCGACTGCTTGCCGGTGCCGATGATCGCCAATTCGTCGGCATCGGCGAGGCTAAGCCATTTGGTGGCCACCGCCGACAGTGCCGCGGTGCGCATCTGACCCAGCGCTACGGCCTCGATGATGGCGCGGATCTGGCCGTCTTCGGCGCCATGCATGACCAGAACCGTCGCCGAGCCGCCATGGGCATTGGTCCAGACCTTGGCGCCGACCAGCCCGTCGCCGGTGAACTGGGCGCCGGTGACGTTGAGGCTGGCGCCGGGCCACACCAGCTGGGCCTTGGCCATGTTCCGGGCCTCGCCCCGGGCCTCGAGACGCAAGCCCTTCTCCAAGCCATCGATGACGTCCTTGAGACCAACCAGTTGGCAGACCTCGGCCTCGGTCAGCCACAGAAAAGTATCGGGAACCGCAACCGTCATTATTATTCTGACGGGCCCTTCAATTCGATCATGTTGCCGTCGGGATCGTGGATATACATGGCGGGGCCACGGCCCTCGGCGCCGCCGCGCGTGCCCACCTTGTCGATCTCGACGCCATGGGCGCCGAGATAGGCGCGCAACGCGTCCTCGTCGAAGGGCTCGATGCGCAAGGCGAAATGATCCATGTTGCGGCCGCCCTTGGCCTCCGAGGCCGGGCTGCCGCCGCCACAGATGTCCACCACCGAGCGCCCGGCGCGAAGCGTGGTGATGCGCCCGCCACTGGCGGTGCCCTCCTTGGCGAGGCCAAGGACGCCACAATAGAACGCGAGCGCGCGCTCGACGTCGCTGACCCGGACGACCACATGATCGATGCCTAGGATTTCGGGCGGACCCGATGGGTCCCGGGCGCCTTGGCTTTCGGGGCTTTTGTCTGCGGTGTTCACGGCCATGACGGATAGTTCCCTCGCATGGTGGGGTTCAATCGCCCCATAAATCCGTTAATACGCCGCTTCGGCAAAGGATGGCAAGGCGGATATCGGCCGGTGTCTTGGGTCTATTGCCTCCGTACCACCACACGCCCGTTGGGATTGAGGTAAATCCGATAGGTGTGGCCGCTGGCGCAGGCCGCGACATAGTTGTTTTCACCCATTTGGCGCACATTCACCACCTGTCCGCACGGCAGGCCTTTCAGCGCGATCACCGAGGTGAGGTCCCTTTTGACGGCTTCATCAGTGGCGGCCAATGCCGGGTAGGCTAGCGCCACCAAGATGACAACGGGGGTGAGGAGTCTGGCGGTGATTTTCATGTCGCCGTTCCTTAGCGGTGTCAAATTTCCGCGAATTTCGCGGGATTGGTAAGAATATGCCATAAGGCCAGGCGCGAGGAATTGATTTCCCGGGACAGGCCGGGATCGGAATCCTGCAACAAGGTCAGCACCTTGAGCAGCAACAAATTAAAACGCTGACGCAGTCCGCCGAGGGTCAAGGAGCCCTCCTGGTCATGGAAGGAACGAAAAAGTTCAATCAAATCGTCGACCTGGCCCTTGAGCTCCAATTTGGTGAAAAAGCCGATGGCCGGTGTCGCCCGCAATTT
>JAZFWG010000370.1:0-12191 GCA_036448135.1 Alphaproteobacteria bacterium | reverse complement strand
GAGGCGTTGCAGGCCTTGGCGACATATTCGGGCCGGCCATCCACCATCCGCTCGCCGCGTTCCGGGTGGCTCCGCATATTGCCGAATTTGCTGGTGAGGACGACGTCATGGCGCCGGTCCCGCAAGGCCTTGGCCAGCACATCTTCGTTGTTGCCGCCGCCATGATCCGCGGTGTCGATCAGGGTGATGCCGCACTCGATGGCGCGGTGGATGACGGCGATCGCCGCCGCTTCGTCTTCGGCGCCGAGCTTGCCGGCGAAGGGCGGGCAGCCATATCCGATGGCCGAAACCTCGAGCCTCGCCGGGCCCAAGAAACGGCGTTTCACCTCAGGGAACTCCTTAAATCCCCGCCGGCGTCAGTCCTTGCCCGGCGGGCGCCCGACATAACGCTTGCCCAAATAGTTGGACTGCTTCTTGTACAAAAGCTCGGCGACGTCGTCGGCGTGGAACAATTTGATCAACTGGTCAACCTGGCCGAACATGGGCAGCATCAGATCGCGCTTCTGGGCGAGGTCGAGGGCGATATCCATGTCCTTTTCCTGCCAGGTGAACCGGGTGCCGTCCCAGCGCTCCAGCGTGCCGTTGGTGCCCGGCATCTGCAGCAAGGTCTCGCGCAGCTTCTGGCCGTCCATGCCATAGGCCTTGCCCAGCAAGATGACTTCGTAATTGGCGATGCAGTGGGCCCAGTGCAGCATGTTGTTGATGGTCTTGCCGATCTCGCCGCATCCCAGGGAACCGAGATGGTGGACGGCGCGGCTGTAGCATTCCAGCACCGGCCGCACCTTGGCGACGTCGCGCTTGGAGCCGCCGATGGTGGTGGCCAGGGTGCCGTTGAGCGCCCCGTCGAGGCCGAAGCACACCGGGGCGTCGACCACGCCCATGCCGCGCTTCTTGGCGATGTCGGCGCATTCCAGGATCATGTCGGGATGGCTGGTGGCGGTGATGACAATGACGGCGCCCTTCTTGCCGACCTTGGCCAGATCTTCGACCACCTGCTTCACCTGATGGTCATAGCCCACCATGATGATGATGACGTCGCAGGCCTTGCCCAGCGCCGCCAGGGACTTGGCGACCTTGGCGCCCTTCTTGCCCATCTTGTTGGCCACCGATTTGCGCAGATCGAAGACATGGACGCCGAACTTTTCGCTTTTGAGCACATGGCCCGCCATGGGCCCGCCCATGTCGCCGACGCCAACAAATCCAACATTCATTGATTGTTCTCCCGGGTTTTGGCCGGCCAAGGCGGCCGGCGTTGAGTTCACCGCGTTTTGGGGGCGGCGTAAGCCCCTTAACTACACGACCAAGACCCCTGTCACCACCCCATACCTGTGCTAGTCTGATGGATTGGACTGTGACATATCGATAAGGGGAACAAGATGGCACGCGATTTCGAAGACCATTGCTGGAAAGACATCGTCGACGACGAAATCCTCGAGATCTATCAAGCCTATCATCGCGAGACCTATGTCGGCGACAATGTCGCTTTGTTGGCGATCGATCTCTACAACCTGGCCTATAAAGGCGGCAACCGTCCGGTCCTCGAAGCCAACCGGGAGGTTTCCGGCGCGCTCGGCGCCAATGCCTGGAATGCCATCGAGCCCTGCAAGCAGTTGTTCGCGGCGTCGCGGGCGGCGGGAATCCCGGTGATCTACACCACCCGCTTCGTCCATACTGGCGGCGTCAATTCCACCAACCGCAATCTCAGAAACGCCCTGCCCGAAGATACCTTTGACATCTATAAGGAGTTCACGCCGGCGCCCGACGATCTGGTGATCTACAAGGAGCGCGCGTCGGGGTTCTATGGCACCCCGCTCACCGCCCATCTCCAGATGATGAATATCTCTTCCCTGATCGTCTGCGGCGAAAGCACGTCGGGCTGTGTCCGCGCCTCGGTGGTCGATGCCTATTCCAACGCCTATCATGTCACCGTGGTGGAGGAATGCACCTTCGACCGCTCGGCGCTGTCCCATAAGGTCAATCTGTTCGACCTCCATCACAAATACGCCGATGTCATGCATCTCGACGAGGTCCTCGCCCATCTGAGTGGCCTCAGCAAGACCAGCAAGGTCGCGTAAGGGGTTTATTCCGGCTTCCCGCCGTATTTGTCCCGGGCCGCCAGGCGGGTGACGTAACCTTCTGCAATGTCGCGGGCGACGGATTCGCGGTCGCGCGCCTTCGCGTCGCCGAAGCCGCCGCCGCCGGCGCTTTCCAATATGAAATGATCGCCGGCCTTGAGCTCGAAGCGCCCGGACGCCGGAGCCTCGACTTCACCGTCGGTGCCGGGGCGCAGCGTGAAGTGGCTGGCGCGGCCGGGCTCGCCGCCATCCAGACCCTCGGGCGGGTAGATGGCGCGGTCATAGCGCCGGATCACGGTGGCGTCCTCCAGCAATTCATAGCCGCGCCGGAAGCTGAGGCCGCCGCGATATTCGCCGGCGCCGCCGGAATCGGCGATCAGCTCGAAGCGGGTGACGCGGCACGGGAACTCGGTCTCGATGATCTCGATCGGGGTGATGTGGAGATTGCTGAGATGGGTGGCGAGCCCGGACGCGCCGTCATGGCCGGCGCCGCCGCCATAGGCCGAGCCCAGGATCTCGTACTGCATGGTGGGACCATTGCGGTCGCTTTTGTGCCAGGCGATGGCAAGGGCCCCGCTGGACCCGCCATTGGCGACGGCGCGGGCCGGGTTGAAATGGGCCAGCGCCTCTAAGATGACATCGACCAGCTTGAGGTTGGCCATCTGATAGCTCGAGACCGGCGCCGGCGCTTCGGCGTTGGTGATGGTGCGGGGCGCGTAGATGAAGCGCACCGCGTCGCGCATGCCGTCATTGAATTGCAAATCCGGGCCCAAACAGCCGATCAGGGAATAGAACACGCAGGCCTCGACCATGGATGGCCTGAGATTGATCGGCCCCTTGGCCTGGGGATCGCTTTTGGTGAAATCGAACCAAGCGGTATCGCCTTCGATGGTGACGGTGACGGCGAAGCGCACCGGCTTGTCGAGGTCGATGCCGTCGGTATCCATCACGCCGGTGGCCGAGGCCGAGCCATCGGGAAGCGCCGCAATCGCGGCCTTGAGCTCTGCCGCCGCGCCTTCAATTATGGCGGCGAAGGCCCCGGTCACGTCTTCGGCGCCGAAGCGTTCGGCGAGTTCGGCGAGGCGCTTTGCGCCCATCTGGGTCACCGCCACCTGGGCCCGGACGTCGCCCCGGACCAGTTCGGGCTGGCGCGAATTGGCCAGGATCAGCCGTTCGAGATCTTGATTGAAATGACCCGCCGACCACAGCTTGACCGGGGGCAGCAACAGCCCTTCATGGAATATCTCGGTGGCGGTGGCCGACGTGCTGCCGGGCATGGTACCGCCGATATCGGCCTTGTGGGCGATGGAGCCGGCGAAGCCGATGCGCTCGCCCATGGCGAACACCGGGGTAATGAAGGCCATGTCGGACACGTGCGGCAAGCCGCCTTCATAGGGGTGGTTGCAGACGAAGACGTCACCGTCCGCAATGCCGTCCTCGCCCCCGTCCTCGCCATAAATTTCCAAAATCCGCGCCACCAGATGACGGTAGACCGGGGCATGGAAGAACATCGGCGGCGCCACGATCAACCGGCCCTCCCGGTCGAGGATGACGCAGCTGAAATCGCGGGTCTCGCGGATGATGGTGGAATAGCCCGAACGGTAGAAATGGTAGTGCATCTCCTCCATCAGGCTGGCGACCTTGTTGCGCATGACCTGGATGGTGATGGCGTCGGTCATGCCCAGTCCCCCGCGCGCTCCAGGATGAGGTTGAGATGCGCATCCACCCGGCCCTGCCAGCCTTCGGGCAGCACCGTGGTGGCGTCGAACTGCTCGACGATGGCGGGGCCGGTGATGGTGGCGCCGGGGCCAAGGCCGTCGCGTTCATAGACCGGGGCCTCGGCGCCGCTCTGCCCATCGAACCACACCATGCGCCGGCCCTTGATGGTTGCGGGCGCTGTCTCGGCGGCATCCGTGGTGTCTGCGGCGCTCGGCTGGTATTTGGGGACAGCCATGCGGACCCGGAGGCGGTAGCTCACCACCTCGACGGTCTTTTCGGCTGCGGCGTGGCCGTGGATGCGGGCATGTTCACGGTCGAAGCGCGCCCGCGCCTCGGCCAGCCCGGCGCCATCGAGGGCGCCGAGCCCGTCGAGCGAGACGCGGAGTTCATAACCTTGGCCGGCATAGCGCAGATCGAGCTCGCGGAGTGTGACCGCCGCGCCCGCATCCAGCCCCTCGGCCTTAAGATCGGCGGCGGCCTTGGCTTCGAGCTCGCGGAACATGGCCTCGGCGTCGCCGGGGTCGAGGCTGTCCAGCGGGCGCAGCTGCGAGCGCACATGGTCATGGACCACGTCACTGCAGAGCAGCCCCAATGCCGAGAACGCCCCCGGCCGCGCCGGCACCAAGATGCGTCCGATGCCGAGTTCCTCGGCGACGGCCACGGCATGAACGGCGCCGGCGCCGCCGAAGGGGAGCAGGGTAAAGTCCCGGGGCTCGACCCCGCGCTTGGCCGCCACCACCCGGACCTGGTCGGCCATGCGCTGGTCGACGATGCGGCGGATACCGGCGGCGGCCTCGCGCACGGCGAGGTTGAGGCGCCGGGCGATCCGGATATTAATCGCGTGCTCCGCCGCATCGAAGTCGAGGGTCTGGGCGCCACCGAGGAAATAATCGGGATTGAGGAAGCCGCAGACCACATCGGCGTCGGTCACCGTGGGCTCGACGCCACCCTTGCCATAGCACGCCGGTCCGGGATCGGCGCCGGCGCTTTTGGGGCCGACGGCGAGGAAACCGCCGCCGTCGATCCAGGCGATCGACCCACCGCCGGCCGAGATGGTGGCGAGGTCCAGCGCCGGCACCCCCAACTGCCTGCGCCCGATGGTGCTTTCGGTGACCTCCAGGGGCTTGGCGTCTTCAATGAAGGCGATGTCGCAACTGGTGCCGCCCATATCCAGGGTGACGAGGCCGCCGCCTGCGGCGTCGGCGGCGAGATGGGCGGCGCCCTGGACACCGGCGGCGGGGCCGGAAAACAATGTGTGGATGGCATTGCCGCCGCCGAGGGCGGCCTGGAACGGCATCACCCCGCCATTGGATTGCATCAAAAACCGCTGTTGGTTGCCGAAGCCGGCATCATCCAGGCCGTGTGCCAGGCGGTCGATATAGCCCACCAGCACCGGGGCGATATAGGCGTTCAGGAGCGTGGTCGACAGCCTCGGCCATTCGCGAATGCGCGGCAGCACCTCGCAAGACAGCGATACATGGGCGGCGGGGAAAACCTCCGCAATGATGTCGCGGGTTGTCTGTTCGTGGTCCGGGTTCATGAAGGAAAACAGGTAACAGACGGCGATCGACTGGACGCCGGCGTCCTTCAGGGCGCCCGCCGCCTGGCGCACCGCGACCATATCGAGGGGGGTGAGCACATTGCCGGCGTAATCGACCCGCCCGGGGATTTCGAAGGTCAGGCTCTGGGGCGCCAGGGCAGGGGGCTTGTCGTAGAAATAATCGAAGGGATTGCCGTCCCGGGCCTGGTTCTGGACCTCTTGGATGGCGCGGTAGCCGGCGGTGATCAGGACCCCGACGGAGGCCCCGCCCATTTCCAACAGCGCGTTGGTGGTGATGGTGGTGCCGTGGGAGAAGAACTCCACCTCTGCCGCATCAAAGCCCCGGACGCCGAGCCGTGCCAGCCCGTCGAGCACGCCCAAGGCCGGATTGGCCGGCGTGCTGGCGACCTTCTCGACCATGAGCTCCCCGGTCTCGGCATCGAGCAACACCAGATCGGTATGGGTGCCACCGACATCGACGCCGACCCGGTAGCGCGCGCCAGCCCTATCGCCGCCGCCATTCATAGCTTGTCTTTGGGCTTGTCTTTGGGCCCAGTTGCACCCCTCGCCACCACTTTGGCTACCACTAGGGCATCGAGAACATATCCGCCCTCGCCCTGGGCCATGGCGGCGAACGGGTTGACGTCGATGGCCTGCAGATGATCGCCGAGATCATGGGCGAGCCGGCCGAGGCCCACCAATGCGTCGACCACCGCATCGACATCGCGGGCGGGATCGCCGCGGAACCCGCCCATCAGCCGCCCGGCGCGGGTCTCATGGATCATGGCCCGGGCGCGCTCCGGGCTCAATGGAGGCGCCGCGAAGGCGACGTCGCGGTAAAGCTCGACCATGACACCGCCCAAGCCGAACATCACCACCGGGCCCATATCCACATCGTTTTGCACGCCGAGCACGAGCTCGAGCCCGCCCGAGATCTGTTGCGCCACCAGCATGCCGGTTGGCGTCACCCCGCCATCCCATTCGGCGAGGCTTGCGGTGATGGCACCGTAGGCCCGGCGCACATCGTCGTCATCACTGAGGCCGAGGCGCACGGCGCCCGCTTCCGACTTGTGGCCGAGGCCATCGGCCACCGCCTTCAAGACCACCGGATAGCCGATATGGCGGGCAGCGGCGATGGCATCTTCGACATTGCCAACCAGGGTTTCCGCCGGGGTCTTGAGGCCGTAATCGGCCAACAGTGCCTTCGAGTCCACTTCGTTGAGGGCGCGGGCGTCGGCGTCGGGTCCCTTCATGCGGGCGAGCGCATCGTCAAGCCGCGCCACCGTCTTGGCGCCGTCCCCGGTTGGCGCCGCGGGTTCATCTGCGACGCGGCAATGGGCGGCGTAGGTGGCGACGGCGCCGATGGCGCGGACGGTCTTGTCCACGTCATGGAGGAAGGGCACGTGGGGCAGCCCTTCGCGAAACTCGCGGCCATAGTCGGTCATGCCATAGGAGATCATCGAGACGAACCCGGCGGGCTTGGCGATGCCTTCGCCCACCAACTCGTCGATGCCGCGGAGATTTCCCTCCCGGCGCTGGGTGCCCGGGCCCCGCGGCACTTCACCCTGCAGCAACAGGATATCGATGGCGGGATCGGCCAGCATGGTGCGGGCGGTCTCAAGATAAATTTCCTGGCTGCCGAGGGCGGCGAAGCCAGCATCCAACGGATTGCCGATGCCGGAGCCGACGGTGAGAATCTCTTCGAGCCTCAGCCGGGTCTCCGGTGCGAGCTCGGGAAATGACAGGCCGTTCCTGGCGGCGGCGTCGAGCAGCAGTCCCCGGAAGCCGCCGGAAAAGGTCAGCCCGCCGAGGCCAACTCCCGCGGGCAGCGGGGCATGGAGGAAATATTCGACCAGCTCTATGGCATCGTCGAGGGTGACGGCGCGGGCGACACCGGCGGCCCCGGCGATGGCGTCGAAGGCCTCGATGCCACCGGCAAGGGCCCCGGTATGGGCCAGGGCGGCCTTCTGGCCCTCGGCCGAGGTGCCGAGCTTGACCACCACCACCGGCTTGTTGCGGGCCCGCGCTGTCCGGCATGCGGCCAGGAACTTGGCGCCGTCATGCACCGATTCGAGATAGCACACGATGACCCGGACATCGTCGTCGGTGGCGAAATAGGAAATGTAGTCGGCGGCATTCAGCCCGGTTTCATTGCCGCTGGTGACGATATAGCCGGTCGCCACGCCGCGTTCCTCTAACGTGCGCTTGATCGCCATCAACAACCCGCCCGATTGTCCGACGATGGCGACGGGGCCGGGGGCCACGGGCTGGGGCCGGTCGTCGGTGATGGTCATGAGCTTCGACTTTCCGGCCAGATTGCCGAGGCAGTTGGGGCCCGAGACCGCGAGCCCGGTGTCCTCGATGACGGCGCGCAGCCGCTTGCCCAGCTTCTGCGCCTCGGGGTTGGCGGCCTCCTCGAAACCGGAGGTAAAGATGGTGGCGCTACGTGCCCCGGCCTTCGCCGCATCTACCAGAACGCCGGGCACCGCCGGGGCCGGGACCAGCACCACAAGGTGATCCGGCGGCGTCGGCAGGGCGCCGACATCGGGGTAGCAGGTCACATCCCAGATCGTCTGGCGCTTGGGATTGACCGGATAGACCGGATTGGGGAACCCATAGCGCTGAAGATTGCGCCACACCCGCTGGGTCCAACTGCCGGGACGGTCGTTGGCGCCGATGATGGCGATGTTCTCCGGGTTGAGGAGGGCTTCGACCTTGTCGCGCGAAGATGTCACTGTTGCCGGTGCCTCCCTATGGTCACGGCCCCGATCGTGATTTGCCGGGGTCCAGGAATTGTTGTAGCCTTTTCACAAGGATTGGTCGATAGACCTTAAGAAAAGCTGCCACTGGCGGAATTCAGCCGATTTTACGGCTGGTTTCGCCGCCAAGGCACTGACAACAAGACAGGTTCAAACAGGGAAGGATCACACCATGAAACGGTATCTCTCATTGTTGGCGTTGGCGTTGGGGGCTATCTCCCTCAGCGGCGCCGCTTCTTCGGCGGAATTCTATAAGGGCAAGCGCGTTACGCTCTTTGTGGCGGCGAGCCCGGGCGGCGGCTATGCCACCTATGCGCGGGCCATTGCGCGCCATTGGGGCAATCATATCCCCGGCAATCCCACCTTCGTGGTGAAACACAAGATGGGCGCCCAGGGTTTGGTGGCGGCGAGCTACCTGGCCAACAAGGCGCCGCGCGACGGCACCGAAATTCTGGCTTCCTACCGCGAGGCGGTGACGACGACGCCGCTCACCACCAAGAAGGGGGTGCGCTTTGATCCCGCCAAGTTCTCTTACATCGGCTCGGCCGATCAGGGCTTCGGCGTCTGCATCGCCGCCAAGCGGGTCAACATCAAATCCCTCGATGACGTCATGAAGACGCCGGTGAAGCTGGGTGCCACCCATTACCGCTCGCTCGGCTATTCCTCGGCTTATTTCATGAACAATATGTTCGGGACCAAATTCGAGGTCTATCACGGCTATCCCGCCGGCACCTATATCGTGCTCGCGCTCGAGCGCGGCGAGGTCGACGCCCGTTGCGGCTGGTCGGTGTCGTCCATGAAGGCGATGAAGCCGACCTGGTTCGACGGCAAGATGGTCAACATCTTGGTGCAGCTTTCACTCACCTCGCACCCCCAGCTCAAGGGCAAGGTGCCGCTGGTGATGAAGTACGCCAAGAATGACGATCAGCGCCAGCTCATCAAGCTGATCCTGACGCCGCAGTCGGTGGGCCGTCCCTATATCGCGCCGCCGGGTCTGTCCAAGGGACGGCTGCAGCTGCTGCGCACCAGCTTCATGGCTACCCTCAAGGACAAGGGGTTCCTGAGGGACGCCGCCAAGCAACGCATCGACATCAATCCGGTCAGCGGTGAGAAGATTCACGCCCTGGTGGTCAACCTGTTCAAGACCCCGCAATCGATGATCGACCGCTACCTGGCGGTCACCACCAAGTCCGACAGGGTCAAGCTGGTCAAGGTCAAGATCCCGTGGCAGACCCAGAAGGTCAAGGTCACCGCCGTCAAGCGCAAGGGCAGAAGGGTCAGCTTCAAGCTGAAGGGGAAAAAGGTCACCGTGAAGGTCTCGGGCAGGAAGACCAAGGTCACCATTGGCGGCAAGAAGGCCAAGCGTAAGGCCATCAAGGCGGGCATGACCTGCAAGATCACCCATAAAGGCAACCGCACCGGGGCCAAGAGCATTGCATGTGACTAGGCTCAAAGCGAAGGTGCGATAAGCTTAAGGCCCCGCTTCGGCGGGGCCTTTTTTTGTCTGTACCACAATGTTTTTTGAGTTGAGACCCTAGGAAGCCGAAGGTCCGGTGGCGACATTGACCGGCATGGTGTGGCATGGGCCCGCGCGCAGACTGTTCTCGCACAGTTTGATCGTCCAATTTTGGCGGAAGCCTTCGCCGGCCAGGGTTTTGCGCAGGGTAGAGATGGCGTCGCGGGCGTAAGGACCGCTGAGCACCCGATGGAAGAGCTTGCCGCGGACGCGGACGCGGACCATCCGCGGGGCGAAGTCACGGCCGCGCGCCATGGCATCCTTGGCGTTGGCTTCCTTCAGATAGCTGCCAAGGATGATGAAATGGCGGGCCGTGGGCTTGGCTGCGGCGGGCGCCAGGGACGCGATGGTGACCATCTCCATCGGCGTGGCCACAGCCGGGGTGGCCACGATATCTTGGTGGGCCTCATTGGCAGCCAGGGCCACCACTTCCCTTTGCGGCCGCGATGCCGAGACCGTCTCGATATATCTGTCCTTAGGTATATCCTCTGTCTCCGGGGCCGTCTCGGCGATGGCGATTTCGGCTTCGGAAAGCTCTTCCGCTACCGGGATGGGCTCGTCCACCACTGCAACCGCGGCGAGCACGGTATCGGGTGTTTCCGGATTACGGCAGATCGGGCGGTCCTTGAAGACCCGCCACATGGCGCAGTCCTCGTTGGTGATGGTCGACAAGGCGTGATCGCTGAGAGTCTTGCCACTGGCAATAAGACTGACACCGTCGAAGGCGAAGGTGACAACGGTAAGCGGCGTCGGGATCGAGCAGGCGGCGACGGCGAACAGGACGGGAAGGGCAAGGGCGACTATGGGACGCAAGGTCTTGGTCCTCGAAAATTGGCTGTTACCATGACGTTATGGGCTTAAAATGGTTAATAAAACTGTAATGGGGGATAAGAGATCCGGCCTATTTCGGCTGGTTTCCGTCGGCTTTCGACATTGGGGCCGGATGCCAAGGTTGGGGCCTCGCCGGGGGCGCACATCCGGGCCTTGGATGGAGAGCGATACGGGCTTTGTTGCGATTGAACCGAGACGCGAAATCTGGTTTTATCCCGAGCCTATGGGCACCGTGGTGAAAGGGTGTGCGACGCCACGCCACCGCCGATACAAGTTAAGGTGAGTGAAAATGCTGAAATGTGTCCACGGACTTCTTGAGCCGGCCGCCGTTCAAACCTTGCTTGGCATCGCCGAGAAGGGCGAAATGGTCGATGGCCGCTCGACGGCAGGGAAATTGCTGCATCAGGCCAAAAAGAACCAGCAGCTGAAACCGACCACTGAGCAACGCAACCAGATTGTTTCCATTGTCACCAAAGCCATCGAGGGCAGCGATGAATTCAAGAATTTCGCGCTGCCCAAGCGGATTCTGCCGCCGACGATCAACCGCTACGAGCCGGGCATGGAATATGGCAGCCACATCGACAACCCGATCATGGGTGGCACCAACCACATCCGGTCGGATCTTTCGATGACCATCTTCCTGAGCCCACCGGATAGCTATGATGGGGGTGAATTGGTCATGGATACCCCAATGGGCGAGCAAGAGATCAAGTTGCTTTCCGGTGACGCCGTCGTCTACGCCACTATGTTGCGTCATCGCGTCAAGCCGGTGACCCGTGGCGTACGGATCGCCGCCGTGACGTGGATGCAGTCCTTCATCAAGGATCCATTGCAGCGCGAAATCATCCACGACCTCGATATCGCCCGCCGCGCTCTCAGGGACCGGGATCCGGACTCGGAGGAATACAAACGCCTACTCACCGCAAGCAGCAACCTGTTCAAGATGTGGGCCGACGTGTGAACCGGGTCACCATGGCGGCATTCATGTACAACTCTTGGTGAGCCATGTTATAAGGCGTTGTGGGGGATGTAAGCTTGAAACGCTTTGCCGTCGCCATCTCCATAGCCATCCTGTGCGGTCTCGCCCCTTCGGCCGAGGCGGGGTTCAAGGACGGCATGGCGGCCCACGCGAAGGGTGATTTCTCCACGGCGATTCTCGAATTCCACGAGGCCGCCGAACGCGGTAACGGGCTGGCGCTGTTCAGCCTCGGTTTCATGTTTTACAAGGGCCAGGGCGTGAAACGCGACCCGGTCCAGGCCTATCTGTGGTTCAATCTCGCCACCATGTATCTCTCAGCCGGTCGCAATCAGGACAAGGCAAGGCAGAACCGCGATATCGTGGCGGGGGGGATGACCGCGAGACAGATCGCCACCGCCGAGGGGTTGACCAAGGATTGGGAAACCCGCATCGCCCGCAACCTGGTTCCGCCATCGCCATTGCCGATGCCGGCGGCGGGCCCGGCCCGGGCATCCGGCGCCAAACGTTAGACGCTTTACGGCGAAGGCAGGAGGCGTGCTCTCGCGGATGAGTGTCTCCGACGGATTTTTTTCCTTCACCAAAAAATGGTGCCGGCTGTAGGGATCGAACCCACGACCGGGTGATTACACATCGTCGTGCGTCGCGGCCTAAGTCTTTGCCAGATCTTAATTTTCTGCAACCTGGCCGACCCCTAGCCATGGTATAGCAATGGGCGGGGGGGAGGCGGTCACCGCACCAGAAGCGGACACGCGAGGATGGGTGCAATTGTCCT